>RGBY01000563.1 GCA_009919445.1 Planctomycetia bacterium | reverse complement strand
CGTGATGGTCGGTCCATGAAGGACGGCAAAAAATACGATCGCCGGTATGTGAACCCGCAGTTGGAATTCAACGGCGAAGAGAATGAGTTCGCCAATGGGGAATACGGTCCGCAGATCTGCGCGGACTTTATCTGCGACTTTATCGAACAGAACAAGGCGAAGCCGTTTCTTGTCTACTACCCGATGATTCTTACGCACTGCCCTTTCGACCCGACGCCTGACTCCAGCGACTGGAAGTCTAAGCGGCTTGGTTCCACCACCTACAAGGGCGATCAAAAGGATTACCAGCGGCACTTCGGTGACATGCTTCGGTACGCCGATAGGCTCGTTGGCCAGATTGTATCTCAACTTGAGAGGTCCGGCGTGGCCGACAACACGCTGATCCTCTTCACGGGTGATAACGGCACAGACCAGCCGATTATCAGCAAGTGCAACGGCGTCGATGTCGCAGGCGGCAAAGGAAAAATGACAGACGCGGGCACCCGCGTGCCGCTCATCGCCAACTGGCCGGGCGTGATCGCTTCGGGCAAGGTTTCCCACGACCTTGTCGACTTCAGCGACTTCCTACCGACGCTGTGTGAAGCCGCCAAGACAGAGCCACCCGCCAATCTCGTCATTGACGGCCATAGTTTTCTGCCCCTGCTGCAGGGCGAGAACTATCAGCCAAGAGAGTGGATCTACTGCTGGTATTCACGAGACGGCAAGAACAATATCCAAGAATGGGCCCGCACGCAGCGGTATAAACTCTACCGAGGTGGAAAGCTCTATGACATCAGTCAGGACAGGCTGGAAGAAGCCCCACTGGCCGACCTTACGCTGGAGGCAAAGCAGGCCCGGTCCAGGCTCCAGCAGGCTCTTGACCAGTTCATAGAGGTCCGCCCCGCTCGATTCGCTCCAGGTAATAAAAGAAAGCCCGTCAGGGAATGAGAAAACCCCATCACCTCAAAATAACGTCGCGACGATTGCTGGCAGTCGTCGTTCAGGTCGTGAGCCTCTTTGGACTGTTCGCTATCAGAGGTGGCAATGGATTGCAGGCAGACGAGCAGCCGCAACAGCCCAACTTTGTGATCGTGCTGGCTGATGACATTAGTGCCGATAGCTTCGGCTGCTATGGCTCACCCAATCCACATACGACGCCGC
>RGBY01000562.1 GCA_009919445.1 Planctomycetia bacterium | reverse complement strand
GCCTCGCAACCGCTGAACGTCGTCGGGACACCAGGGCTCGAAGAAGTCTCGTTGGCTTGGGTCGCTCCGGTTAATAACGGCGGTCAGTCGATCAGGTCCTACGTCATTGACCGGCGACCAGCGGGAGGGGTGTCAGCAGATGATGGTTGGATTCGGGTCTCGCAAGAACCGTCTACGACGAGCGTTACCGTTACGGGCCTAGAAAAGGGTGTTGCCCAAGAATTCCGTGTGGCGGCCAAGACGGCTGCCGGTCAGGGAGTCTGGTCAGCTGTCTCGGGGGCAGTGACGCCAGAAGGTACCCCCGATGCACCGACAGGGCTGGCTGCTAGCTTTGATCCGGTCGACGGAAGCGTGGTCTTGAATTGGACTGCACCTGATTATGACGGCGGTCAGTCGATCATTGGCTACGTCGTGCTTGTCAGTGATGGGACAGGACTGCCAAATCCGCAGGACATTCCAAGCACCCAGACACAGTTTGATACCGACAATCTGCTGCAGCCACTTTCGCGTGGCACAACGTACACGTTCAGTGTCAGGGCAAAAAATAGCCATGGGGAGGGTGAGGTATCAGCGCCGATTGACCAGGAAACCGCTGACGTCCCACAGGCCGCCCCGGTGATCACGACCGTGACGCCTGGCGAGAGCAGTGTTTCTCTCAGCTGGAACGCGGTGCCAGACGGTCTGTTGCCGATCACCGACTATGTGATTCAGCAGAGTCTGGACGAGGGTGCAACCTGGACAACCGTCACCGACCCAGAGGACATTGCGACGAGCTCTACCGTCACCGGGCTTTCGCGTACGGATGGCCCGCACATCTTCCGCGTCGCAGCCAAAAATGTAATCAGTGTCGCGAATGAAAGCGACGAACTGACCTGGTCAGACCCCACCAGCGAAGTCACTCCGGTTGCACTGGCGACTGCCGTGGGCAATCTGCAGGGGGTCGCAGGGGATGGTCGGGTCTTGTTGACGTGGACAGCCCCCGCAGATGACGGCGGCGCGACAATCACTGACCATCAAGTAGAGGTCAATGACGGGGCCGGCTGGCAGGTGTACGCCGATGGAACGTCGGCCATAACTGGTGTAACCGTGACCGGGCTTGCCAATGGCACAAGCTATGACTTCCGGGTTGCAGCGATCACA
>RGBY01000561.1 GCA_009919445.1 Planctomycetia bacterium | reverse complement strand
AGACCATGGCAAGGGTGTCGAGTTCGCAGTACCGCAGCAGGGCCTGTTCAGTCGCCTGCCGTCGCGATGCCGGCCAGTTGCACAGCTGTAGGTCAGCATAGGCCTGCATGGCCGCACCACCGTTCCGGAGGACGGCGGCTGGCCGGTTGGCTGGCCCGTCACCGGACGCGGCTGGCACGGTGGCCGGCAGCAACGCGTAGGGGTCGCAGATGCTTCCGTCCCGCTGCTGTACCCAGGTCATGTCTGTAAAGTTTTTGCTCGGGATACCGCCGCTGGCCCCGTAGATGGGTTTGCCATACCGTTGCTGGAGAAACTCCGACTCGTGAAGGATGGCGGGCAGGACGTCCTTGATGGAGTTCGAACCCCGCATGCTTGGGGCGTAATAGAACCGCTTCACGAGCTTGCAGAGATCGACGACCGATCGGCTGGCGGTCTGGTCGCCAGGGGGGGCAATGCTGTCGATAAAGGCCAGCAACTCAGCCGTGTTTTCCTGGCTGTTGTGCCGGGCCCGCAACTGAACGGCGATTGCCCGAAGCGTTGAGACCTCATGCGGGGCATAGTGCAGGATGGTGCCCGTGTCGCCAACCGCGGCGTGCAAAGCGGCGACAAAGCCGGCATTCGGGTTCCGGCCAGGCTCAGTACAGAGAAACTCGTTGGCATGCGAAACTGCCCCATCGGCGGCCATTACATGATGCGAAAACTGAAAGGCAATCAGCGTCGAGGGTCGGCTGCCGGCGTGAAAAGGAATCACCGCCCGGCAGGTTTCGAAGTCGATAAAATGCAGCGGAAACTGCCAGGTCGCCATCTCCGCCTGCAGTCCGTCCCGGTCCAAGTACGAGCTGGTTTCGCCATCAACGGTTTTCCTCACCTGCAGCCACTGCCGCTGTGACTGCGACAGCCCCGGTTGGCCGTCGTCAGCGGGCGCGATGTCTGCCTCGGTTACCTGGTCAAGATGGAGCCGCCGCTCATCAAGTAGGGTCCGTTTTTTGGTGGCTGAGAGGCCACCGATGTCGAAGGCGAGTGGTTTCTCGAAGTCGGCTTCCGACCAGTTCAGCAGCCGTGTCCAGCATTCCTGACGACCCGACTTCAACCCGGTCGCGCGGGCGAATGGAGATGTGTCAAACTCACAGGCCAGACAGG
>RGBY01000057.1 GCA_009919445.1 Planctomycetia bacterium | reverse complement strand
GAACGACCCCTTGGCCGACGACGCACCCCCTGCCGACGAGAGTCCCGAATCCCAGCCCCCAACCGATGGCGGCAACGGTTCTTCCCCTGATGGGGTTCCTGCCGCTGAAGGCCAGCCGAATGGCGTTGGCATCATGGGCGGCCGCCTCATCGATCTTCCGATTGAGCAGGAACTCAAGGAGAGCTACCTGACGTACGCGATGAGCGTGATCGTCAGCCGGGCCCTGCCTGATGTTCGAGATGGCCTCAAGCCCTCACAACGGCGAATTCTGGTCGCCATGAATGACCTGAATCTTTCACCAGGTTCGTCGCGGGTGAAGTGCGCCAAGATTTCTGGTGACACCAGCGGCAACTACCATCCACATGGTGAAAGCGTCATCTACCCGACGCTCGTCCGCATGGCGCAAGAGTGGAATATGCGGCACGTGCTGGTCGACAAGCAGGGGAACTTCGGATCGATCGCCGGCCTGCCTGCTGCTGCCATGCGATACACCGAGGCTAGGCTCTCGCCAATCGCCTCGCAGATGCTTGATGATCTCAATCTCGACACGGTTGACTTTGTTCCAACCTACGACGAGCGAAATACCGAGCCAGTCGTGCTCCCGAGTCGATTTCCCAATCGAAGTCTGTCAGGCACTGGTGAAACTGATCGACAACCCCGACACATCTGTTGCCGAATTGCTCGACATCGTGCCCGGCCCCGACTTTCCCACAGGGGGCATCGTCATGGGGCGAGAGTCGTTGCTACGCGGCTACCTCACGGGCCGCAGTACGATCACCTTGCGGGCACGGGCCCATGTCGAAGAATTCGGCAAAAACCGTAACCGCATCGTGATCACCGAGATTCCCTACCAGCAGACCCGTGATGCCATCGAAGAGAAGATCGCCGATCAGGTCAGTGATGACCGGATCAAGGGGATTTCGGCAATCCGGAATGAGAGTGATCTGAAAGAGCCGGTGCGGCTGGTCCTGGAGCTGAAGCGGGATGCCGATCCCGATGTCGTCCTCAATCAGCTCTATCAGTACACGCCGCTGCAGAGCAGTTTCTCGTTGATCTTCCTCGCCCTCGTCGACGGGAAGCCTCGGGTGCTGTCGTTTAAGAACATGCTGGAAGAGTTCCTCCGGCATCGCACCACCGTCATTCGGCGACGGACACAGCACCTGCTGGCCCGGGCCCGGAATCGCAAGCACACCCTGGAAGGGCTGCTGGTGGCCTTGGCGAACATCGATGAGGTGATTCGCATTATCCGCAGCTCGTCATCGCAGGCAGAGGCCAAGCAGCGGCTCATGGAAATTGAAGCGCCAGCGGCCCTGCTGCAGCGGGCGCTTGGCGACGAGGGCTTCGCCGTGCTGCAGGAGGAGCGCGGGGCTGCGGAGACCTATGGGCTTTCTCCCGTACAGGCGGATGCCATCCTGCGGCTTACCCTTGGTCAACTGGTCAACCTTGAGCAGGAGAAGCTCGGTGGCGAGCACCGTGAGCTGCTTGAAAAGATTGGCGAGTTCCTGCGGATTCTCTCCAGTGAGTCCAACATCCGTGAGCTCATCCGTCAGGATCTGCTGTCGCTCGACAACAAGTTTGCGAACCCCCGACGGACTGAGATCAGTGGTGAGGTCGCCGATATTCGCGACATGGCCGAGCTGATCACCGAGGCAACCATGGTTGTCACGATTACCCGTTCTGGTTACGTGAAGCGAACAGCTGCTGACACGTACCGGGCCCAGCGGCGGGGCGGCAAGGGACTCACTGGAGCCAGGGTAGATGAGTCTGATCCAGTGGAGCATTTCTTTGTGGCCAGCACTCATGACTGGCTGCTGGTCTTTACGACCCACGGCAAGGTCTTTTCCATGCGGGTCTTCGAACTCCCAGAGTTGGCACGTGACTCGAAGGGTCGCGCTTTGGTCAATCTGCTTGAGTTTGAGGAAGGCGAGCGGGTGGCAGAGTGCCGGGCTGTGTCCGGATTCGAAAACCCAGATCAGTGTCTGTTGCTGGCGACCCGGAAAGGCATGGTCAAGAAAACACCCCTTGAGCAGTATCGCCGTCGGCGTACCAAGGGCCTGATTGCGGTTAAGCTTCGCGATGGGGATGAACTCATCGGTGCAGTGGTCACGCAGCCAGGAGATGAACTCGTCTTGTCCACGGCGTCTGGGATGGCGATTCGCTTCCCAGAGTCTGACGCCCGTCCCATGGGGCGAGATACCAGCGGAGTACGCGGGATCAATCTGAGCAAAAGTGACCATCTGGTAGGCATCGTTGTCGCTGATCCTGACGCAACGTTACTGACGGTCTGCGAGAAGGGCTATGGGAAGCGAACACCCTTTGGTGCGGGAACGACGCTCACCGATAGTGAGGAGTCGACACCGTCTACCGAGGAGGGTGAGAGCGAGTCCAGCGGCATGCGGTATCGCACCCAGCGTCGTGGCGGAAAGGGAATTCGTGACATTAAGACGACCGACCGCAATGGCCAGGTGGTTTCAGTGGTCGCGGTCAAAGACGATGATCAGGTGCTGATGATGACTGCCCGAGGGAAACTGCAGCGGGTCAATGTCGGTGAGATCAAGGCGATTGGCCGGAATACCCAGGGTGTTCGGATCATGCGACTCGACAAGGCAGACACGCTTGCGGCAGTCGTGCCGGTGCCCCCTGGTGAACAGGAAGAGGCCGACGCCGTTGCTGAAGAGCCCGTTGCCGGGAACGAGTAAGCAAAATCTGGCAGAAGGCCACCACAGCAAGAGAGAGGCTTGAGCGTGCGAATTGGAGTTGTCGGGACAGGCTACGTTGGTTTGGTGACTGGCACCTGTCTCGCCAATACCGGCAACACGGTGGTCTGCCTTGATATCAATGCTGACAAGGTGGCTCGGCTTACTCAGGGCGAAGTGCCGATCTACGAGCCGGGTCTTGAGGAGTTGGTGCATCGCAATGCTCAGGCGGGGCGGCTGCGATTTACTGCCGACACGGCTGAGGCCATTGGTCAGGCCGAGATTGTCTTCCTTGCCGTCGGCACACCACCCCGAGACGACGGGGCAGCCGATCTCTCAGCGCTTTGGAGTGTCGTCGCAGCCATCACGCCTCATCTCAACCCCAGTGTGATTCTGATCACCAAGAGCACGGTTCCGGTTGGGACAGCCGCCGGTATTGAACGGCGGCTCAGGGAGGCGACGGGCCGCGACTGGCAGGTGGCCAGCAACCCGGAGTTTCTCAAGGAAGGCGCAGCGATTGAGGACTTCCAGAAGCCTGATCGGGTTGTGGTCGGCGTTCGTACGGAAGAGGTGGGAGACAAACTGCGGACGCTCTATGCTCCCTTCTTGCGGACAGAAAGGCCTTTTCTGGTGATGACGCCAGAAAGTGCAGAGATGACCAAATACGTTGCCAACGCTCTGCTGGCGACCAAGATCAGCTTCATCAATGAAGTTGCCAACCTCTGCGAGCGGATGGAAGCCGACATCGACGACGTCCGCCGTGGCATTGGCCATGACAGACGAATCGGCTTTTCGTTTCTGTTTCCCGGCGCCGGCTATGGTGGCAGTTGTTTTCCCAAGGATGTCCAGGCACTAGCGGCCATGGCCAGAGAGCAGGGGACTGGTGCTCGGATTCTCAACGCTGTTCACGAAACCAACTGCGCCCAAAAGCAGGTGCTTGGTGAGAAGGTCTCGGCATTCTTTGAGGGACAACTCACAGATCGGCGGGTAGCCCTCTGGGGGCTCGCGTTCAAGCCACGCACCGATGACATTCGGGATGCCCCGGCCCTCGATCTGATTGACTGCCTCTTGGCTGGCGGGGCGCGGGTACGGGTGTTCGATCCTGAGGCCATGGACAATGTGCGGGCCCGGTATGGGGATCGGATTGAATACGCTGCTGATCCCCTTGAGGCCGCCACTGGTGCCGATGCATTGGCGATCGTTACCGAGTGGGGAGATTTCCGTCAGCCCGATTTTGAGGCGCTGAAGGCGGTTATGACCGCTCCAGTGATCATTGATGGCCGGAATCTCTACGATCCGGCTGCCATGCGGGAACGAGGCTTCGTCTACCGGTGTATCGGAAAGCTTCCCGTTGACGGCCGAAGTGGGTAATTGCTGGCTGGCTGTTTTCGGCCATGCCGCTGGCTGTTTTTTGTCGGCCCATCCGTTCGTGATGGGTTTCTAACGTCTGACAAAAAATATCTGAGGCGGTTGTTTGACACTTTTTTTTTGGGACAGTTAGAACTCAGTTCTGTGCCGCCTGAGTAGCAAGTGGCTGCCATCTACCAGCCTTGAGAATTTCCTTCTACGGAGTCATCTAACTCGTGAAAAACTTGTTCATTCTTGTCGCGTTTGCGGCAGCAATTTTTGTTCCCTCTCTTGCCTTGGCTTCGGATGGTGCCGGCGCTCCAACCGCCAGTTTCTTCAGCCGTTACGGTCTCTTCTGGATTATCGGCTTAGCGGGCTCTGGTTACGCCCTCTGGCAGGCCCGTAAGTTCTATCAGTGGATGGAGGGGCAGTCGGGTGGCACGGAAAAGAATATTGAAATTGCCGGCTACGTGCGGACAGGTGCCGATGCTTACCTGCGGCAGCAGTACAAAGTTGTTGCCGGCTTCTTCGCAGTGATCTTCGTGTTGCTGCTTTTTATGGCCTTCGGGCTGAATGTGCAGAGTGCCTGGGTGCCTTTCGCATTTCTTTCCGGCGGTCTGTTTTCAGGCTTGGCTGGCTGGTTCGGCATGAAGACGGCAACGCTTGCAAGCAATCGTACGGCAGCGGGTGCCGAGAAGAGCCTGAACGACGGTCTTCAGGTTGCCTTCCGTTCTGGGGCAGTCATGGGGCTAACGGTGGTTGGTCTGGGCCTGCTTGATATCGTCGTCTGGTTCTTCGTGCTGTATTGGGTAGTTCCTTGGTTCTCGGCACCGCTGTCACTTGAAGAGATCACCGTCACGATGCTTTGCTTTGGTATGGGGGCCAGTTCCCAAGCCCTCTTCGCCCGCGTCGGTGGCGGCATCTTCACCAAGGCAGCTGATGTCGGTGCCGATCTGGTTGGAAAGGTCGAGCAGAACATTCCTGAAGACGATGCCCGCAATCCGGCCACCATTGCCGATAATGTCGGTGACAATGTCGGTGATGTTGCCGGCATGGGGGCCGACCTCTACGAGAGTTACTGCGGAAGTATTCTCGCCACAGCGGCACTCGGTGTAGCCGCCTTTGCCGGCCCGACGGAGGCCGACTATTTCATGCAACTCAAGGCGCTCTTTTTGCCAATGATGATTGCGGCAGTTGGCATCGGTCTTTCGATTTGGGGTATCTGGCAGGTCAAAACGCAGGAGGACGCCTCCCAGCGTTCCCTGCTTGCGGCCCTTGCTCGGGGTATCAATCTCTCAACTATGGCCATCGTTGGAGCTGCAGTGGTGCTCACCTTTGTCTTGCTCGGTTGGTCACACATTGGCGTCGCCATCAGTGTGATTGTTGGTCTTGTGGCTGGTTGGCTGATTGGCAAGTGGACCGAGTATTCGACCAGCAACGAGTTTGCACCGACGAAGGAACTTGCCGATCAGGCCCTTACGGGCCCTGCCACCATCATCATTGGTGGTGTGGCGGAAGGCATGCTCTCAGTTTGGGCGCCAGTTGTGATCACAGGCGCTGCCACCTTGCTGGCTTTTGGTTTTGCCAACAGCTTTAACTTCTCTGATCCGAATGCCTTTGCGCTGGGCCTTTATGGTGTCGGGATTGCCGCGGTTGGCATGCTCTCCACGCTTGGTATCACGCTTGCTACCGATGCCTACGGGCCGATCGCCGATAACGCTGGCGGAAATGCCCAGATGGCGGGTATGCCGGAGATCGTGCGGGAGCGGACTGACGCCCTCGACGCCCTCGGGAACACGACCGCTGCCACCGGCAAGGGCTTTGCCATCGGCTCTGCGGCACTCACCGCCTTGGCACTGCTGGCGGCCTACGTAGAGGAGGTCCGGATCGGGTTTGAACGCTGGGGTGAGTCGGCTGTTGTGGTGACCGAAAGCGGGGCGGCTCAGCCGGGCTCGTGGGTGAAGGTCTCTGATGGCTTTCTTGTGAAGGCAGGCCAAACGTCGGCTGAAAATGAGGCTTGGCTGCTTGTCGACAAACGCGAACTGGTCAAAGCTGTTGCGGACTACGACAAGCTGCCCAGCGGTTCCGTTATCAGCAAGATGCCTGACACGAAGGCTCTGGAGACGGCCCACGATCTGGTTGAGGTGCGGGCTGCTCGTATGGCTGATTTCATGCGGTTTTACGATGTCACCCTGATGAACCCGAAGGTGTTGGTCGGGATGTTTCTTGGGGCAATGAGCACCTTTGTGTTCTGTGCCCTGACCATGAAGGCCGTCGGTCGGGCTGCCAAGGGTATGGTGGAAGAGGTGCGGCGTCAGTTCCGTGAGAAACCAGGCATCATGGAAGGCACGGAAAAGCCTGACTATGCAGCTCCCGTGGCAATTAGCACAAAGGCAGCCCAGAGGGAAATGGTTCTGCCCTCCCTGCTGGCCCTGCTTACCCCGGTGGTTGCCGGCCTCTTGCTCGGTGTTGGTGGCGTGATGGGCCTGCTGGTTGGCGGCCTCACCAGCGGCTTCTGTGTGGCAGTCTTCATGGCCAACGCTGGTGGCGCCTGGGACAACGCCAAGAAGCACATCGAAAGTGGTGTCCATGGTGGCAAGGGGACAGACGCCCACAAGGCAGCCGTTGTTGGTGACACCGTGGGTGATCCCTTCAAGGACACCAGTGGTCCTAGCTTGAACATCCTTATCAAACTGATGAGCATGGTCAGCGTTGTCGCTGCGGGCCTCGTGGTTCGGTACAGTCTTGAGGCGCTTGGCATCTTTTGAGCGACAGTTTCAAGTTTCAGCTGGTAGCGAGCGACCCGTCCGGTCCCCGGGCGGGTCGGCTCACGACTCCACACGGAGCGGTTGATACGCCACTGTTCATGCCGGTGGCAACGCTGGCTTCGGTGAAGGGCGTTGACATTGGGCGTGTGGCAGAGACTGGTGCTGCCATGCTGTTGGCCAACACCTACCACCTACATCTGCGGCCCGGCGAGCAGGCAGTCGATCGTGCCGGTGGGCTCGCCCGCTTTATGGGCTGGACAGGGCCAACACTGACCGACAGTGGTGGCTACCAGGTCTTTAGCCTGGCACAGCAGGTGAAGGTGACTGATCGCGGGGCTGCATTCCGTTCTCACCTCGACGGTTCGGCGATTGACTTGACGCCCGAGTCTGCCGTGGCGATTCAGGAAAGAATTGGCGCTGATGTGGCGATGCAACTTGATCATGTGATCGGCCTGCCCTCTCCGCGGAGCCAGGTTGCGGAGGCGATGGAACGGTCTCTGGCCTGGGCTGAACGTTGTCTGGCTGCCCGTCGTCGGCCTGATCAGGCCATGTTCGGAATCGTGCAGGGTGGGCTGGAGGCCGATCTGCGGGCGGCCAGTGCCCGGCACCTCTGTTCATTGCCTTTTGAAGGCTATGCCGTTGGTGGGCTTTCTGTCGGCGAGGGGCCGGAAGCAATGGCGGCGGCTCTGGCGGCGACCATGCCACACCTGCCAGCCGACAAGCCGCGGTATCTCATGGGAGTTGGCAAGCCAGAAGACATCATCAACGCCGTCAGTGTTGGGATCGACATGTTCGATTGCGTCCTGCCGACTCGCTGCGGCCGGAACGCGCTGCTCTACACGTTTTCAGGGACGCTCCGGCTACGAAACGCCTGCTATGCCGGGGATGAGTCGCCCATCGAGGAAGGCTGCCCCTGTCCAGCCTGCAAGCACAGCCGGGGATATCTGCGGCATCTTTTCCTTGCGGGAGAGATGCTGGGGCCTGTGCTGGCTTCCATCCATAATCTCACCTTCTATCAGCGGCTGGTGTCCAGGTTGCGGGAGTCGATTCTGGCTGGTTGCTTTGCCGAAACCCGGAAAACGCTACTTGCGGATCAGGGGGTGATGAGCCGGCAGGAGGCTTGTGGGCCGACGGACTGAACGACGGTGCTGCCCGGGAGCGGCCGGTGGGACTTGTCCGGTTTGTGGGCTGACAATTACATTTGCGGTGCCGTTAAGCGACACAGAGAGTCCTCACACCTTCGAGGTGAATTCCGTCGATGCCACTTCTTGTTCTTTTCTCGCCCACCCCGTCGGTACTGGCGGCGGCTGAGCCTGCCGGCCCGGCGGGCCCGCTGGAATTGCTGATCACCTATCTCCCGATGGTGCTGATCGTGTTTGCGGCCTGGTTTCTGCTCTACCGCCCAGAACGGGAGCGGATGCGTCGGCAGCGGGAATTACTCGACAATATCAAGAAAAATGACCGAGTGCTTACCAACGCAGGCGTCTACGGTACGGTCTCCAGCGTTGATCGGGAGCACGACCGGTTGGTGCTGAAGGTTGACGAGGGCTCAAACACCAAAATGACATTCACGCTTGGCAGTATCAGCCGAGTGCTTACTGACACAGACACCGGAGAGGCTGAGGGCGGTCGGGCATGAGGCCGACGTTCCTGAGCCTGGCAGCCTTCGCCTGACTCCACGAACCCACTGACGAAAGAAAAACGAGATGAATTTCACGGATGGCTGCTTCGGACTGCTTGCTCAGGCTGCTGATGGGGCTGCCGGCCCCTGGTGGGAAGAGACTCCAGCCGTCTGGGGCCTGACCTTTGCAGTTGTCGCCCTGCCGACGTTCTTTGCCTGGCTGCTCACCAAGCAGTTACGGGTGCCTGATCTGTGGGGCAGGTTGGCGACGGTGCTGGTGGCGTTGACCGCTGGAGTTGTCGTGACGGCGACCGGTTGGCCCCCGCGGATGGGCATCGACCTTAAGGGAGGCGTCATCCTGGTCTATGAGATTGATGCCACCAAGCAGCCCGAGGGTGGGGTCAGCATGGACAAGCTGGTCGCAGCGGTGAGCCGCCGAGTGAATCCCGGCGGACAAAAGGAAGTAACGGTCCG
This sequence comes from Planctomycetia bacterium, assembly GCA_009919445.1. Lineage (GTDB taxonomy): Bacteria > Planctomycetota > Planctomycetia > Pirellulales > UBA1268 > UBA1268. The sequence continues at coordinate 3,215 of RGBY01000057.1, read as the reverse complement.
CCAGTATGGCCTCAATCAGATTGAGGTGATTGTGCCTGAGGTCGATCAGGCTGAAGTCGAGATGATCAAGCGGATTGTTTCGAGTGCTGGTGTGCTCGAGTTCCGCATTGTGGCCAACCCCGATGATCCGCGTCACAAGGCAATGATTGAGAAGGCGCAGCGGGTGGCCGGTACGGCCGTCAGCGAGGGGAAGCGAGCAATCGGCCGCTGGGTTCAGGTCGATCCGGCCAAAATTGATCCGTCAACCGATCCGGGCTTGGTCTCGCGACAGGCGGCAGATGGTAGCCCAGAAGTGCTCATGGTACTCGACCGCTTTGATGTCACTGGCGGTTATCTCTCACGGGCGTCTGGGGGATACGACCAGAATCTCCAGCCGTGTGTGAACTTCTCATTCAATTCTCAGGGGGCAGCATTATTTGGTACCCTTACCAGTCAGAACCTGCCTGACCCAGCCAACCGGCTGTCGAGCCGGCTTGGCATTTTGCTCGACGATGTGCTTTTGTCGGCGCCGACGATTCGAAGCACAATCTCCAACGACGGACAGATTACCGGTAGTTTCAAGCCATCCGATGTTGAGTTTCTCGTGGGAGTGCTCAATGCCGGCAGCCTGCCGGCGGCGCTTTCAAAAGATCCGATCAGTGAGCAGAAGATCAGCCCTCAATTAGGAGCTGACACGATTCGTTCCGGTGCTCAGGCGATGCTGCTGGCCACGATTGTGGTGCTCGCCTTCATGCTTGCCTATTACCGCTTCTCTGGTCTGGTCGCCGATCTTGCCGTGGTACTGAATATTGTTCTGGTGCTGGCTTTGATGATATCGATCAAGGCCGCCTTTACCCTGGCTGGTCTGGCTGGCCTGGTGTTGTCGGTCGGCATGGCGGTCGACGCCAACGTGCTGATTTATGAGCGGATGCGTGAAGAACTTGACCGGGGGGCGTCGGTGCGGATGGCTATTCGTAACGGCTTTCAGCGGGCTTTTTCGACCATTGTCGACTCAAACCTCACCACATTGATCACTGGCATTGTGCTCTTTTCGATCGGCACAGATCAGCTCAAAGGGTTTGCGGTCACCCTGATTCTTGGGCTCAGCCTCAATATCTTCACGGCCGTCTTCTGCTCTCGTGTCGTCTTCGACCTTGCCGAACAGAAGCGGCTTTTGAAGAAACTCTCGATGGGACGGCTGTTTGGTCGAACTGACTATCACTTTGTTCGCTGGGTTCGGCCGGCCGTGGTGGGTTCGCTGGTCTTTATTGGTATCGGCATGGCTGCCGCTTGGCAGCGCGGTCAGGGACTGTTCGATATTGACTTCACGGGCGGCACGAGTGTTCAGGTGGCGTTCAAGCCCGACCAGGCACTCGAAATTGCTGCTGTCCGAGATGCCGTGTCGAGTCTTCCTGACGTCGCGGTCAGTTCGGTAACGGTCGGCGATGCTGCCCCTAATCTGCGGTACAAGATCGACACCTCCGAACGAGATGCGGAGACGGTTGAAGACACTCTCCGGCAGGCCTTTCCCGGTCGGCTTGCCACCTATTCAATGGGATTTGGTGAGATCGTCTCGGCAAAGCCACAGTCAGCAGATGCCGCTGCCAACGAGGCAGATGAGTCGGGCGACAAAACTGCTGCCGACACGGACGTGGTTGAGTCACTCAGTACGGCGGTCGAACTCGATTTTCCCCAGAAGATCAATCTGCCAACCCTGCGAGAAACAATTGAGCAGGCCTTTGCAGCAGCCGATCAGGCTACTGCTGCGTTTGAATTGCAGGCCGAGGGCATGACCGCCCGCCTCAAACCCTATCGCACTTGGACGCTGTCGACCTCGCTTGATCCAGAGACGACCCGCGGCATTCTTGAACAGGTAGCCACCAAGTTGTCTGAAACTCCAGTGTATCTGTCGGCGAACCGTATTGGTGGCAAGGTTGCCGGCAACACCAAGGTTACGGCCGTTTACGCACTTCTTGCCAGTCTGGTGATGATTGTCGTCTATGTCTGGCTGCGATTTCAGAATGTTGCCTTCGGGTTGGCTGCGGTGGTCGCTCTTCTCCACGATGTTCTTGTGACCGTCGCCTGCATCGCCTTGAGCACGGTCGTAGCACCCTTCCTCGGCTGGGCCTTGGTGGATGACTTTAAGATCAGCCTCGACGTGGTGGCGGCGTTGCTGACCATCGTTGGTTTTTCGATCAACGACACGATTGTTATCTTTGACCGGATGCGTGAAATCCGTGGAAAAAGTTCGAGTGTCACCACGGCAATGGTCGATCGAGCGATCAACCAGACGCTCAGTCGGACCATTCTCACCTCGGGTACGGCCCTCTTGGCGGCCCTGATTCTCTACGGCTTGGGTGGACAAGGCATTCACGCCTTTGCCTTTGCCATTCTCGTCGGCATCGTCAGTGGTACTTACAGCACGATCTTTATTGCTTCACCGATTGTGCTCTGGTTGCAGGGCCGACTGGGGCATGCACCGGCAGGAAGCACTGAAACGGCAGCCCAGACCACCTGATCGATGCGGGGATGGTAACCGCTGCAATCGGCTTGTTTTGACAGTGTGGTGGCTCGTGCGGAATGGGCGGGCGGCGGCAGGGGCGGCATGCAGAAAACGTCGACGCTGGGGGCGGTTGTCGTCATTTATGGCGCATATTTGAGATGAGCCAGTGGGCCATCAGGATTCTTTGATGGCTCGTTCGTTCGGTCGAGTCCCTTCCACAAGGCCGTTCAGGCCACTCATCTTTTCGCAACTGTTTGGTATCGCAGATTCAAGAGAATCTGGTTGCCAATGGTTGCTTGATCCGAGTCACTGTCCCCTGCTGCGGTGGAGTTATGTCGAGCATCCTGCAAGTCTTTCGCTTTGTGATCGGTCTTGGCCTGGTCGTTGCGGGCGGTTTTCTTGCCGCCCCGTTTGTGTCGGCAGTCATCGACTCTGCTCAGGACCCTCGAGGCGGTCTGCCGCAAGCCGAGCCGGTTGATCGCCATGGCTCAGGCCAGCCGAATCATTCTGTCGGAGTCTTCGCGGTGCCCGGAAAGGGGGCGACACAAGCCGGAGTGATTCCTCAGGCAGGTTCTCCGAGCCAGCAGTCACATCGCTTGATTCCTCTCCTTGCGGAGCCTTCCGGGAAGACTGGTGCCCAGACGGTAATTCCGCTTGAGCCAATGCCACAGCCGCCTCGGACGAATCGTCTGCCTGGCCTGACGCCGGCCTATCGTTCTACCGTTGAAGTGCC
>RGBY01000560.1 GCA_009919445.1 Planctomycetia bacterium | reverse complement strand
AAGAAGAAGGTCGCCAAGAAGAAAGTCGCCAAGAAGAAGGTGGCTAAGAAGAAGGTCGCCAAGAAGAAGGCTGCCAAGAAGAAGGGCCACGCCTGATTCGTCTCCGGCGTGGTTTGCGGCGGTTGGCGAAGACCGGGCAGTGACTCTTAGGACCTAGCGGTCCTGGTTTCACCACCCCACATCGCTGCAACCAATGCCGCTGTTCTGACGAGAAAGGCCGGCCCGGGCTCTTGGGCGCCCGGGCCGGCCTCGTTTTATAGGAGCCGGTTTTGCTGGTGGTTTTTCACCGTCTCCGCTTTCCCCGGAACGCCGCATGCCCCTTTCCGATCTGCCTCTTGTTGCGGCACCTGACCAACTCACACAGAGCCGCTTTCTTCTCGTTGGCTGTCAGGGTGGTGCCGAACCGATCATCGAGAAGCGGCAGCAGCGCTGGTTTCCGACCTGGCAGAAGACTGCTTGGCGACGCGGGCTTGTCTCCTTCCGGCTGCCTGAAGCAGTCAGTGAACAGGCTGCGGCGGTCCCGCCTTTGGCGATTGATCGCCTCGTCTTCGCCCGCACAGCTCTGCGCTGCCTTGGTCACGTCACTGGCACCGATGATGCCGAACGCATCAAAGCCGCCTGCGATCTGACGGGTGTCGCCCCCTTCGCCGGTGTGCATGTCTGGAAACGTGACCCACGGCTTGAGCTTGATACCGAACCAATTCACACCGGTCTGACAACTGCACTCGCTCTCCCCCCTCCAGCCGCTGCCCTGCCACCCGGCAGCCTGGTCCTCGACTGTGTTGTCGATACCACTGACCGCTGGTGGATCGGCTGGCATCATGTCCTGACAGCTGCTGATCATTGGCCGGGGGGACGGTACCCCGGGCAGCTACCAACAGACGCCGTCTCACGGGCATGGCTGAAACTCGATGAAGCGATCAACCGGTTTGAACTGACGCTGAAACGGGATCAGCAGGCCTGTGAACTGGGAGCAGCTCCGGGAGGAGCCTGCCAACGGCTCTTGGCGGCTGATCTCAATGTGATTGGCGTCGACCCCGCCACCATCGACCCGCGAGTGGTTGCCAACCCGCGATTCACCCACTGGCAAAAGCGGGCTCGGGACGTTCGCGTGAAAGATCTGCGTCGCTGTGATTGGCTCGTCACTGACATGAACATTGAC
>RGBY01000559.1 GCA_009919445.1 Planctomycetia bacterium | reverse complement strand
GGGAACGTCACGCTGAGCGGTTCAATCGCCACTACTGGCAGCCAGACCTACAACGGCACGGCGGCTCTGACGGGCAACACCAGCCTGTCTGGCAGCACGCTGAGCCTGGCCAGCGGTGTTGAGGGTGCGGGCAACAGCCTTGAGCTCAACTTCACGAGCACGACGGCCCTTGATGGCAGCTTCGCGAACCTGACTGACTTGACCAGTGAAGGGAACGTCACGCTGAGCGGTTCGATTGCGACCAGCGGGAGTCAGACCTACAACGGCTCAGCGGCTCTGACGGGCAATACCAGCCTCGCCGGCACAGCAGTGGCAATGACCTCACGCTGGACTTCACTGGCACGACCCTTGTCGATGGGGCCATGACAGCCCTGGGGAATCTCACCACGACGGGCGGTGGGCTTACCCAGCTGAACGGTTCGGTGACGACGGCCGGATTCCAGAATCTGGCGGATAACATCCAACTGCTCAACAATGCCACGCTTACAGCGACTTCCGGGAACGTGAGCTTTGGCGGCACGCTCGACGGCACCAAGGTGCTCAACATTGTCGCAGGCGGTGCCGGGCAGGTCGTCTTCACCGGGCAGGTCGGCAATGCGACGCCGCTAGCCTCGCTGAACATCGCCTCGGCCACAGCTGTCGATGCCCTCTCAACCCTGGAGATCGACGGCTCGTCGGTCGCGCTCGACGGCCTGCGGATCGGGGCAGGGGTCAATAACGTCAATATCGCCCAGGCGGGAAGCAGTATTACTGCCGCGAATGCTGCTGGGATTCAATTTTCAGGTGGGTCAACGAACTCAACGATAAGTGGATTTAAGATTGAGAATACTGTTGGGAAAGGACTCTCGATTGCCTCAGGTGATTATTCAGGGACAACTATTTCGGGACTTGAAATTGTTGCAGGTAAATACGGCGTTTATGTTAGTAACGCTGAAAACATCACATTGGGTGGTACTGCTTCCGAGGCAGCGCTGAATGTTAATGGGGCGACCTACGGTATCTTTGCCACCGGGCAGCTTGGCGGATCAAGTGTTCGCGGTAGCTCATTCTCGAATGGGACTTACGGAGGTCTGCTCTCAACGGCCCAAGGTTTGACACTGGCTGGGAACAACACCTTCGGTGACTTCGCAATCCAGCAGTTGATTGTCTTCGGTGATAGCTCC
>RGBY01000558.1 GCA_009919445.1 Planctomycetia bacterium | reverse complement strand
CCCGCATGGCGATCAGCGCCGATTCAGTGTTCTTGATGGCCTCGGCCGTAACGGTGACCTCTTCCAATTCTTCTCCGCCCGGCTTCAGGCGGATCTTGCCCAACAACTCTACTTCTCCGGCCATCACCTGAACACCGGAGATATTGAGGGTTTGCAGACCGAGGAAAGAAATGCTCAGGTTGTAGCTTCCCATGGCAAGGTCTGCAAAAAATGCCGTCACGCTCCCCGTGCCGAGGTCGATGATCGAGTCGGCCGAGAGGGTGAGTGCGCCGATCGAGTCGGTCACTGTGCCGTTGTAGGCCAGCGTGCCGCCGGCCAGGGTGACTCCCTTGGAGTCATTGATTGCATTGCTGGCGGTGACCAGCAGTGAGCCTCCATTGACTGTCACCGTGCTGTTCCCCAGCGCGTTGGCTGCGTTTGCTTGAAGCGTGCCAGCGTTGACCACTGTCGCGCCGGTGTAGGTATTGTTGCCTGTGACAAGCAGCGTGCCGGTGCCGTTTTTCGTGATGCCGCCAGATCCGCTGATTGTGCCGTTGAGGGTGGTTGTGGTGCCGGAGGCCACGTCGTAGGTCGTGTTTTGGGCCGTGATTGCTCCGGAGAGCGTCACTGTTTTATTCGACAACACATTATAGATCGACATGGCGTTGGTGATTGTGCCGGTAGTATCAAGCTTCAGCACCGAGGTGCCGTCGGTTTGCGTGATCGTGCCAGATGATGCCGCAGAGGTATTTCCGATCACCAAGGTGCCGGCATTCAGCGTCGTGCCGCCGCTGTAGGTGTTGCTGCCAGTGAGCACCAGCGTGCCCGCGCCTTCCTTGGTGATCCCAGCGCCGCCGGCGGAAAGGGTGACGATTGTCCCACTCACCGTCAGCGTATCGTCCGTCCCCACATCGATATCGAAATCTCCGGCAACAGTCCTGCGGATGTCCAACTGACCGGAAAGCGTGCCAGTGTTCGTGCCCGCGAGGTCGAGGCTGATCGCCTTGTTCCCGGCTTGGTTGCTAATTTGAACATTATTGCCGAGATCCAGCCCGTTGGCTCCAAAGGCCAGAACGTAGCCCTGGTCGAGTCCGATGACGGGTTCCTTTTGGCTGAGGTCGATCTCGAGCTGCGTGGTGAAGGCACCCTGATGAACAAAGAGCAGAAAGGGCGAAGCGACCTTCGACTTG
>RGBY01000557.1 GCA_009919445.1 Planctomycetia bacterium | reverse complement strand
CAAGCTCAAATCGATGGCCTGCAAACAGGCTATCGAACAAGTTGGGGTGCCAGTGGCCGGCTCCATCTTTGTGGACTTCGTTTAACGCTGCCCAGACCGCATCGTGAGCCGCTGTCACGCAGGCGATTGAGCCGGGCAACCGCTGCGGCCGTGGTGAAGTCCCAAAGAAGCTCACAACCTGTTGAAGCGGGCCATTGGCAATGCCACTGGCCCAGCCTGCCACAATCAGCAGGCTGCCCGCAATCAGCCCAACAACGAGCCAACCCCGTCGGCGAGACAGCCTCCTGCCAACCGCCAGCAGGGAGTTCCCAACTGCGGATGCGACCCGGTCACCAATCGCGTCCAACCATTCGAGCAGGGATGCGGTCACTGCCGGCCGCCGCTCTGGCGTGGCTCCTGCTGGGATCGTCACTGTCTGGCGACTGCCATGCCACCGCCACGAGAGTGAGGTGTGCAGTTCCATCGCTGCAAGATAGAGATTGATCGCCTCACCACCATCGGAACTCGCCAACAGCCGCTCCAACCGCTGGCATTCTGACCGCGTCAGCAGCCCATCACAGAGCCGGCTTATCAGCGGCAGCACTTCATCGATAGGAGGCTGCTGCGGAGGTGTTGTCCTTCCATCTGTTCGATCATGGCTCACGGCATGACTCCCGTGACAGTTGCTTCAATACACTGCAGCAGGGCCTGCCGGATCCGCTGCAACCGCATCGTTAATGCTGCGGCGGTAGTCGCAAGTGAACCGGCCAACTCCTTCAGCGAAGTCGAACTGGCATACCGAGCCTTCAGGAGTTCCTGCTGGGCTGGAGAGAGTTTTTGCAGACAGGCCTCTAACGCGGCCCGGCGGGCAGCCGCCTGCTCGTCTTCTACTGCGCGAACCTCTGCAATCTGGGCGAGCAGATCGGGGCTCAGGCGGCTGGCGTCGCGGCCCTGCCGCCTGAGAAAGCCGAAGACCTCGTTTCGGGCAAAGCCGTACGCCCAAGGGAGGAACGGCCGGTCCGGATCATATTGGTCTCGCTTCTGCCAGAGCAGGAGGCAGGTCTGCTGATAAACATCATCCAGTTCAGCCTGTTGCGGCAGCAGGCTACCGATAAAGGCATAGATCTGCCTCTGGTGGCTGATAAACACCTTTACAAACGCGTCACTGTCAGGTTGTCGCCCCTCTGATGA
>RGBY01000556.1 GCA_009919445.1 Planctomycetia bacterium | reverse complement strand
CCACGGCGGCAGCAGGGGCAGCCTCGCAAGCTGTACACCCCGCGGCACTGCCCCCCTGGGCTTGAGTCGAGCACCCTGGCGGCCGTCTTCAATGCCGCCGGCTACGACACCATGCGGACCTGTAAGACCGGCAACAGCTATGAGGCTGCCAATCGCCAGTTCACCGTGCGGCCGCTCATCACCATGTGCCGGCTTGGAGTGCAGACCGCGCCAGAAAAAGAACCCATCTGGTAGGCCGCATCAAAGACCATCCCCTCAGCTGCCAGCCGCTCGATCACCGGGGCGTCAAGCGTGGACGCCCGGTTGTAAAACGGAAAGTCGAAGGGTGACTGGTCGTCGACGATGACATACAGAATGTTGGGCCGCCGCGGCTCAGCGGCACTGGCATGCACTGCGAACAAGGCCATGGCCAGCAGACAGAGGCCAGGCAATCGGTTGAGTACTCTCGTCATGAGCCGTCATCTCCGGGGTTGTGCTCGTGGTGGCAGTTCAGTTGGCACTCGCAGCCGTCGGTGTGAGCAGGCCGATGACCGCCTCCGGCAGGCTGGCATGCTTTCCATCCGTCGCGCCGGGATAGACCAGTTCACACGGCACGCCAGCCGCGGTCAGCCGTTCCTTCAGCTTCACGCCAAAGTTGGCGGTGTGGGTCGGGTCTTTCTCTGCCTGGCCAAGTGCCGGCGGGCTGCGATAGAAGAGCCAGACCGGTGGGTCATCAGCTGAGACTAACGCGTAGGGTGAGTATTCGTTGATCCACGGCAAGATTGTCTCGCGGCCGGCCAGAAACCGATCAAACTGCGTGTCTCGCTTATCCACCCCCGGCATGAAGCCGAAGGCATGGCCGCCGTAGCGGCTGTTGGGTGTCCACTCCTTCATCTGCTTTGGATCGAGCGTGGTCTGGGCCCCCACCACCGCCGCCCCGACAAGCCGGGTCGATTCACGGGCGACGGGGTCGTCACTGGTCGGGTCAGCCAGGTCATCATGAAAGGCCAGCCAGAGGCTGGTGCAGGCACCGGCTGAGCCACCGGCAGCCGCCACCCGCCGCTTGTCGATCTGCCACTGGCCCGCCTTGCTGCGGACAAACTGCAACGCCCGAGCCGCATCGGTCAGCGGGGCCTGCACCGGCGGCTCAATCCCCTGCTCCATCGCCTCCTGAATAAAACGGTATTCGAC
>RGBY01000555.1 GCA_009919445.1 Planctomycetia bacterium | reverse complement strand
GGGGTCGTCACGATGACTCCGAGAGCCATGCAGGCCGCCGATGAGCCGAGAAGCAATGAAAGCCGCCTGACCATGGGCGGCCAGAAGCACTCCGAAGGCCTGCCGGACCCGCTCGTACCCGGTGTCGTCGGCGGTGAACCGCTCAACCAGTTGGGGAATAACCTCCTGCACAAGCGCGGCCCGTTGCTTCGCGAAGGCAATCGGGTCACTGCCGAGATCGTAGCGATTGCTGAGCGGATCGGGGTCACCCGACTCAGTGTCCTCGTCCGTGGCGAAGGTCAGCAGAGGCTCGCCGCTGCGGGAGGCGATTTTTTCAAGGGCTTCCTTCTCGTCTTCAGGCCGACTGCCAGAGTGCGGCTTGTAGCCATATTCGATCGCCCAGCGGTCATAGACACCAAGTTGCGTCTGGTAATAGGCCGCCTGAGGCTTCCCCTTCGGCACGATGTTGACAGGGATATAGTCCATCACGCTGGTTGTAGCGGGCTTTCGCTTCCCAGCGTTGGGGGCGTTGATCTCAGCCAATGTGGCGAGGCTGCTGCCCTTGAAGTTATGCCGCAGGCCAAGGGTATGCCCCAGTTCGTGCATGGCTACCAGCTTGAACGCCCAGTGCAGTCTGGTAGCTATGGCCAGCAAGCAGGCTGCAGTGGCCACACCCGCACCCGACAGCCTGCCGGTCAATTCCCCGCACGCCGGTCGGGTCGAGTCCACCGGTCAGCCAAGCGATGCTTTCGGGGGTGAAGGTCTCGAACTCGGTCTGCCAATGTTTGACGAAGTCGGCGTCGAAGATGATGTCGGCGTCAAGGATCTGGCCGGTTCTTGGGTTCACCCGGCTCGGCCCCATGGCGAAACTGCGGCCCGAGGTGATCCAGCGAAAAGTATTGTAATTAACGTCTTCGGGATCCCAGTCGGTCTTCTCCGGCTGTTGCCGGACCTCGATCGCCGAAGCAAAGCCAGCCTGCTCAAACGCTGCGTTCCAGGCCTCAATGCCTTCGCGGATCGGCTGGCGGTAGCGATAGGGAACGGTCTTTTCGATCCAGAAAACAATCGGTTTCTTGGGTGGTGAGACCGCGGCCTTGGGGTCGGCTTTCTCAAGCTGCCAGCGATTGATGTAACGCACAAAACGGTCGTCGTCGGCCGCCTGTGAGAAATCTTTGAGTGCCGTGACAAAGT
>RGBY01000554.1 GCA_009919445.1 Planctomycetia bacterium | reverse complement strand
GGCCACTCGCTTGGCCACGCTCTGCCGGTCGCCCGTCAGCAGAACCAGCCGGGCGATGCCCATCTCTTTTAGGCGATCGACTGCGCCCGCCGCCTCGGGGCGGGCGTTGTCCTCCAGTCCGATCCAGCCAATGCTGCAGCCATTTCGAACCACGTGCAGCACAGACAGCCCATCTGCTTCCGAAGACGACTGGATCTCTTCGAGGGTGGCTGGGTCTATCTGGTTTGGTTTGGGCACACTATCCGCCAGCCACGACGCCCGCCCGACAAAGACCGTCTGCCCATCCGCGAAATTGGCGATGACACCCCGGCCAGCGACCTCTTCAAAACCCTCCGTTGCCGGTAGATGCAGCCGGGCCCGCTTGGCCATTTCGGTAACCGCACGGGCCACCGGGTGGCGGCTATTCTGCTCGGCGGCGGCAGCCATTCGCAGCAGATCGCTCGGTTCAATACCGTCGGCAGGGGCAAGCCGCGTGACGGTCAGCACACCGCTGGTCACCGTCCCAGTTTTATCGAAGACAATTGCGGTCAGATTTCGAGCCGCTTCAAGTGTCGCGACGCTCTTAATCAGCACACCAAGACGGGCTGCTGCTGAAAGTCCCGCGACCATGGCAGTTGGCGTCGCCAAGATCAGCGCACTCGGACAGGCAATGACCAGCATCGCAATCGCACGGTTGAAGGCTGTCTCGGGGTTATTTTTCAGGGCAAAGAACAGCACGACCCCCACGAGCATGAGGATGGTGGGGGTGTACCAGGCGGCGTACTGATCAACCAGCCGCATAATCGGGGTCTTTGTCTGCTCGGCCTGCAGGATGAGGTCTTTCACCCGTCCCAGCAGCGTGTCGGCACCCGCCTTGGTGACCTCTATCTCAATCAACCCAGTCAGGTTGATGGTGCTGCCAAACACCTCGTCGCCGTTGGCCTTCTCCGCCGGTACCGATTCACCGGTCACGCTGGCCTGATTCACCGTACTTGCACCTCGCACGATGAGCCCGTCGGCAGGAATCGTGTCACCAGGCCGGACGCGGACAATATCACCCGGGCGGAGCTCTGTGGCCTCTACAAGTTCTTCCTGGCCATCCAACACTCGGCTGGCCTTGGTGGGGGCTAGCCGGATGAGCGACTCGATGCTGGCCTCCGCACCTGCTGCCGTCCGCCGCTCAATGAGCGA
>RGBY01000553.1 GCA_009919445.1 Planctomycetia bacterium | reverse complement strand
GCGATGAAACCGTCCGCAGGGATGCAGCGGCAGCGGGGCCGGCTTGGAGAAGACAACATAGTCGTCTTCCCAGGCCAGCACCCGAATCGTCGCCGCAATCTCCGGCTCGACCGTATGGGGTTCAAGCCGAATCAGCCGCTGGCCGCCCCGTACAATCTGGTCTGCCGGCAGCGGCCCCTGCTGATCACAAATCAGCTCCTGCCCGATGACCTGCAGCCATTCCTGGCGGCTCACCTGCGGGTGCAGGCTGCAGAGAAAATCATCCAGTCGCCAGCGGTCATAGGCTGCCGGCACGTTGAGTGGCCGCTCGTTGGTGTAGGGGCCGGCCCCAGGAAGCGGCTGCGTCACCGCGGCAATCACCGCTTCACGCTCGGCAATTGAAACTGGCGTCGCCGTGGCCGGTGGCGTCCAGCAATACGGGCACGACTCACCGCGAACATAGTGTGCTGACTGCTGGTCTTCGGATGTCAGTGGATGCTGGCAGGCAAAGCACTGCGTCGTGGCCGTTTCTTCAAGCTGCGGATTGACCGCAACCCGCTGATCAAACACGAAGCAGTCACCCCGGTAGTGTGCGCCCCCACAGACTTCAAAATATTTCAGAATGCCGCCATCGAGTTGATAGACCTCACGGAAGCCTTCCTGTTCCATGAACGGCCCCGCCTTTTCGCAGCGGATGCCCCCCGTGCAGAACATGACAATCGGCTGGTCTTTCAGGGCCTCGGGCAGCCTGCGAACGGCTGCGGGAAAGTCACGAAAGTGATCCACGCCGATCGGCATGGCGTTTTGAAACGTCCCCAGCCGAATCTCGTAGTCGTTCCGGGTGTCGAGCAGGGTGACCGGACGACCCTCGTCCAGCCACTCCTTGAGCTGCGTTGCCGAAATTTTTGGCGAGGTTGAGGAATCACGTCGTTCGGCGAGCCTATCGAGCGGGGTGAACAGATAGGCCGCCACATTGACCACACAGGCATCTGCAACAGGTCGTTGAGGTGGGCATGCTCGAGTGGGAGATGTCAGCTGTGCCATGGGTTCTGCTTGATGACCGCTGCGAGCTTCCGAAACGGCCCCCAGTCGCCCGATTATGGCACCAGACAACCGTATTTCCACAGTGGCGGGGCGGGCACTCCGTCACTGGCCAGCAGCGGCGAACCGAGGCTGGGTTGGCAGGAGCCA
>RGBY01000552.1 GCA_009919445.1 Planctomycetia bacterium | reverse complement strand
GCTCCGTCGAGGATGACAATGCGTCGGGAAAGAAGATCGAGGAAGGCCTCCGTCCGAGGGGAGTGATCGCTGGTCATGAAGCTTTCGTGCTGGCTATTCGTTGAACTAAAACGCTGGAATCGGAAAAAAGCCTCTTCTAGGCCTGATCCGTCTTCTCCCGACCCATCATAGGCGAGGCGATCCCGTCAGCCTACCGGGGGCCTTGCCAACCCCCATTTCTACCCCTGGCAACCTGCGCGCGGGAACAGTGGCTGGGTTCAAGCCGAACCATGCGCTCCGTCGAAACACTAGCGGGGGAGTGTCAGATGAACACGATCGCGGAATTTCCTGATCTTTCAGCCTGTGGCGAGAATCTGCCGGCGCAGGCTGCGAAAGGGGCGTCGAAAGCCATACGTCGAAAGCGTGCGAATCGAAAAGCAGGCGCTCGCCCTCCGGTCGGGCCGCGGAAGACAACTGCGGCTCCGCTCGGGAGCCAGTGGGCATCGGTTGCGGTGCTGACCACGATTGCCGTTGCAGTTTGGACTGTGGTGTTGTACGTCGAACGACAACCGCTGTCGGGAGGTCATGACGCAGGGGCCGAGCCGTATGCCGATCTCCGGGTTGCGTCTGAACCAGGTGTAAGAGAAGCCACGGTGGAGACGCGGCGACAATGACTGTTGATTTACTTGATCAAGCATTTCTTGACGCGGCTGCCAAACATGAACCGGACCTTGTCCGTCCAGTTGGTGATTTGGAGAACAGTTCGGCCACTCAGGCGGAAATCGTTGCAGACCTGTCAGCAACTGCTGGTGAGACGGTAGCCGCTACTGAAGCCGTGCAAGGAGCCGATGAATCTTCCGCAGACACTGTTGATCCAACGCTGCAGCAACTTCTCGATCGCTTTCCGGCGCAGTGGGCCGCTGTTGTCACGGCCGTCGAGGAGGCGAGGAAGGCTGGCACTCGGGTCATTGCCGTTGCTGGCCACCAGCGGGGGGAGGGTCGCACGACGCTGGTGCAGGGACTCAGCATGCTGCTGGTGAAGCGGGGCTGGCGGGTGGCCTGCTTTGCCAGTGCATCTGGCTGGTGGCAGGAACTAGTCGGTGATGCCGCCACTTGGCAGGAACGCCTCCCTGGAGTGGCTGCCACCGACGATCTGGTGCTGGTCGATGCCGGCATCTGGTTTCCGCCGGGG
>RGBY01000551.1 GCA_009919445.1 Planctomycetia bacterium | reverse complement strand
CAGATCACGACCAACAGCACGAACGCCTACGAGCGAACAGGGAGCGGGTCGACCACCCTGGGTGAACTCAACAACTACAAGACCAGCGATTCAGCCACCATAACCGTGGCAAAACCGACCGTTGCTAAGACGCTTTGGTCGACGTCGATCGAAAACAGTGTCAATTCCAAAAATCAGGCGGTGATAGGGGAACTGGCGACCTACAAAATCGTGGTGACGATTCCACAGGGACGGACGCCAGCTGCCGAACTAATTGACCGGATGAACCCCGGACTGGCCTACGTGGACCAGGGGGTGGCAGTGAACAGCAACCCCACCGTGCTGACTGTGCCAGGGCTCAACACCTCCCCAGTGCTCTCTAGTGCCGGCAGGGTGGCCACCTGGGATCTTGGCGACATCGTCAACACCGATACCGACAGCTCGACCGACGAGACCATCACCTTTTTCGTTGAGACCGTTGTGCTCAACGTGAACACCAACCATTCCGGGGTCAGGCTGAACAATCGTGCCCAGCTGAAATGGAATAACCGGACCGCTTCCTCGAACCAGGCTCGAAATCGCGACGTTACAATAATCGAACCAAAACTCACAACCACCAAGACCGTGTCGGTTGGTGGTCTCGGTGGCAATCCGGGCGACCCGGTCACTTACACGATTGTGATCGAGCATGATGCAACGAGCCAGACCAATGCCTTCGAGGTGACGGTCGACGACATCGTGCCCCCCGAGATCGCCTCACCCGTGCTTACGTCGGTGAACGACTCGCTAGGTTACGTGAGCAACGCCAACTTCGAACTCAACGGCAGCACGCTCTCCACGACGGGGCCTTTTATCTTTGAGAAGAACCCGAGTGGGCGCACGATCACGCTGACGATCACCGGCACGCTGCAGGGCCCCTTTAAGGCGAATCAGCAGATCACGAACACCGACTACGTGCGGTGGACAAGCCTGTATGCCAGCCCCAGCCAGATCACGCCCAACAACCCCAACGCCTATGAACGAACAGGCTCCGGCTTGACGAATAAGGGCCAGCTCAACAACTATGTCGCCTCAAGCACAGCCGCGTTTACCGTCAACACGGCTGATCTGGCGGTTACCAAAACCGTCGATAATGCCTCGCCGAACGTCGGTGACACGGTCACCTTTACGGTGACCGTCACCAACAACGGCCCTCAGAC
>RGBY01000056.1 GCA_009919445.1 Planctomycetia bacterium | reverse complement strand
TTGTTGGCAACAGTCGGAATCTTCCCCGCTGGCTGCTTGATCAGCGGAATAGCTGGCACGGGGTCGATTTTCCGTACCACAGTGAGCTTGATATTGAGCGGTACTACAAGCGGTATTGCGAGGCACTCTGTTCTGTTGATGACAGCGTGGGCACGGTGCTGAAGCAGTTGGAAAAAATGGGCATTCGTGACGAGACGCTTGTTATCTACATGGGTGACAATGGCTTTATGTTTGGCGAACACGGCTTGATCGACAAGCGAGTCGCCTACGAGACGTCCATTCGGGTGCCGATGCTGATGCAGTGCCCCGACTTGTTTGAGGGCGGGAAGGTTGTCGATCAGATGGTTGCCAATATTGACATCGCGCCAACAATTATGGAGGCGATGGGGTTGGTCAAGCCGCCTCACATGGACGGCGAGAGCTTTATTGATCTTGCCAGAGGCATGGATGTGCCTTGGCGGGACTATTTCCTCTACGTGTATTACTGGGAGAAGAACTTCCCCCAGTCACCAACGGTCTTTTCATTGCGGAGTGACCGCTTCAAGTACACCACCTACTATGGTCTCTGGGACACTGATGAGTTCTACGACATTCAGGCCGACCCGACGGAGCAGAAAAACATGATCCGCGATCCCGAAATGGCCAAGGAGGCCAAAGCCATGGAGAAGCGGCTCTACGAGATGATGGCCGACCTGGGTGGGATGGATATCCCCATGAATGCGCCTGCAGGTGGGTTCAACAATAAACGACTCCTCCAGCGAGACGGCGACAAGGCAGCCGATTTTCCGGGCGATTTTGTGGTCGATGAGCCAATTAATCGTGATGCCAACTAGGTCGTATTGAACAGGCGGCTCAGGCTGACAGTTTGCTTTTACCCGCAGGCATGGCCAGGTGGCAGAGGGCATCTGCCTCTTGGGTAGCACCTGATTTGATTAACGTCGCAGCCGGCCAGCTGGCGTTTCAACTGCGAGTTGGTCGATCATCTGCTGGCAGGCGCGTTCCACGGCGGTCTGCCACTGGCGGGCACTGACAACGAGGGCCCCCAGCCCTTCCTCATCAAACCCACCACCGACATCGGCTGCAGTACCACCCTGATGGCCAAAGCCGGGGATGAGAATCCAGGCATGCGGCATGGCTTGCCGAAGGCTCTCGAGTTGGGCGGGCCAGGTGGCACCGACGACCGCACCGACAGCTCCGTATCGCTGGCCGTTGGCCGTTTCTGCGGCGGCTGCTTCAACACCCTTGGCGACGTGGTCATAAACGGTGGAGCCGTTTGTTTTCAGGTCCTGAAAGTCCTTGCCGCCTGGGTT
The DNA here is from genome assembly GCA_009919445.1 of Planctomycetia bacterium. GTDB lineage: Bacteria > Planctomycetota > Planctomycetia > Pirellulales > UBA1268 > UBA1268. The sequence continues at coordinate 10,847 of RGBY01000056.1, read as the reverse complement.
TGAGGTTTTGACAAGCACAAAAATGCCGGCGTCGTGGGCGGAGGCGCGGGAGACGAACGGGGCAATGGAATCGAGGCCGAGGTAGGGATTAACGGTCAGGGCGTCAGCGGCCCAGGGGCCGGCGAGCCAGCCTTCGGCATACGCTTCGGCGGTCGAGCCGATGTCGCCACGTTTCCCATCAGCGAGTACGAGCAATCCCTTTTCGTGTGCGTAGGCAATGGTTTCTGCCAGTGCATTCATGCCATGCGGCCCGAGCGCCTCAAAGTAGGCTAGTTGTGGTTTTACGATGGGGACGAGTGGGGCCACGACGTCGATGACTTCTCGGCAGAAGCGGCTGTAGATTGGGGCGAGCTTTTCCGGAGGCATTTTGGCTGGTGGTTGTCCTGTCACAGCCTCGTCGGCCAGAAGGCCTGGGGGCAGGGCTGCTGCTTTGGGGTCGAGACCGATGCAGGCCGGCGTACCTTTGGCGTGGATGGCTGCGGTGAGCCGGGCGGAAAAAGAATGGCTGGATGAGGGTGAGTCAGAACTGGTCATACTGGTCATGGTGAGGCTCTGGCGTAGACGTTTTGCGTTTCAGCGAGACGCTGGCGGGATAATTTCTGAGGACCGATCGGCAGGGCTTGTTGGAAGCATTGCGGGTGTGCGGCTGGCTGGTGCATGGACTGGCAAGCAGCCTGCTGAACGGGCTACTCGACTGGCTCGTGAACAAGCCTGATTTCCCGGTTTCAGGGGAGTCGTGTTGTGGGAAAAGACTTGGTATGCGATAGTGTGCCTGTCGGGAGGATGTGATGCGAGGGGGCATCATGTGTCCCGCACAATTTCGGGGCGTGGCGCAGTCTGGCTAGCGCGCTTGACTGGGGGTCAAGAGGTCGCAGGTTCAAGTCCTGTCGCCCCGACTTTCTTCTTCTGGCCTTGTTTTCTGGATCGCAAGGCTGCTTGGCTGGTGGTTGGTCAAGCCTCTGGGAACTGCTTCGAAACGGCTAAACGCAAGTGGGTTTAGCCGTTTGCTGGTTTCCGGGGTGCCTGTTGCCTTTGCCGGAAGGAGGAGACTTCGCCAGGTACGAGAGTTGCGTGCATGCAAGCCGGGCAGATTTCCGGGAAACCGGACAGCTTCGTGGCGGTAGAATTCGACATGAAAAGACCGGCCACGCTTCTTATCTTTAAGTCAGTCCATCATCAGAACACAGCCCAGTTGGCTCGTGCTCTCGGCGAGGTGTTGCAGGCAGATCTTGTCTCTGCAGATCAAGTAAGCTCGAACGTGGACGGACGTGGGGGCAGTCTTTCAGGCTGCCGTGGTCCCTTGTACCTTGATCGCTATGACCTCATCGGCTTTGGTTCAGGTGTTTACTACGGCCGTATGCATCCAGACCTGCTGCTGGCAGCCCAAACCATCGCCTCAGCCACAACTCATCTGAAGCAACGCCCGCCGGCGGCATTTCTTTTTTCCACATCAGGTCTGCCATTTCTGGCCCCTCTTTGGCATCGGCCTCTCAAAGACATACTCACTCGTGCCGCCATCCCCGTGATCGGTGAGTTCGCCTGCCGTGGCTTTGATAGCTGGGGGCCGCTCTGGCTGTTCGGTGGCCTGAACCGCAAGCATCCAGATGTCAGAGATCTTGAACGTAGCCGCCGGTTTGCCAAGCAATTGCTTGCTGGCTGGGAAAGCAGACAGCGTTGCCGGGCAGCCTGAACAAAGGCGGTCTGGAAGGCTCGCTCATGAATGGAATGCGAGAAGGCAGGAACTGCATTTCGTAGCATTCAGAGCAAAGACTTGTCTTTTGCTGTTTCATGAGAGACAGTGGCGAGCGTCCGCCAACGTTGCTCTCGTCTGGCTATTCTCAAAACTGTTGCCCGCCCGTCACCAATGCTCCGCCAACGCCTCCTCGCTGAATGTTTTGGCACGTTCTGCCTCGTGTTTGCCGGGACGGGGGCAATCGTGGTCAATGAACTCACAGGTGGGGCTGTCACCCATGTCGGGGTTGCCCTCACCTTTGGGCTGATTGTGCTGGCCATGATCGATTCGTTAGGCGACGTCTCCGGCTGCCACATCAATCCCGCTGTCACCATCGGCTTTTGGGTCGCCCGTCGCTTCGAAGGCCGGTTGGTTGGCCCCTACGTCGCGGCACAGTGTTTCGGGGGTGTGCTTGCCAGTCTCTGCCTGAAATTCCTTCTGCCCGGCAGCCAGACGCTCGGCATGACCCAGCCAGCAGGCAGCCCACTGCAGTCACTGGTGCTTGAGGCGATTCTTACCCTCATCTTGATGTTCGTGATTCTGCGGGTGTCTACCGGATCACGGGAACGAGGGTTGTTGGCGGGCATCAGCGTGGGAGCAGTCGTCGGGCTTGAGGCGATGTTTGCAGGGCCAATCAGCGGTGCGTCGATGAACCCGGCACGATCATTCGGGCCAGCACTCGTCGCGTTCCAGATTGAACACCTCTGGATCTATCTGCTGGGACCAGTCATTGGTGCCGTCGCCAGTGTGCCACTGGCTCGAGGGGTTTGTGGGCAGGGGCCTCAGCACAACGCCGAGCAATGATCGCCTGACGCCCGAAAAGTTCGAAATTTTCGGATCGGCTTTACCGATTTGGAACATTGGCTGGTTTCTATCGGCCGCACGATATAATTGAGCCACACGCGAAGACATGTGAATATGTCTTGCTTTAGGCTGGCTTTCCGCAAGGCTGGTCGCCCGCACGATCAGTTCCCCAGTTTTGTCTGTAACGCCCGAAGACCCTCAAGGAATGTCCATGCGCCGCACCATGCTGAAACCTCTTTTCCATACGGTCCTCATCACGTCGACTCTTGTTGGGCTCTTAGGGGCCAGCAGTTTGGCCCATGGGCAGGAGCCCAGCCCCGGGTTTGTTCCGGGAAAGGAGCGGCCCGATACCGAACCACCCGCGGTGAAGTGGCAGGATGGCTGGCTGGTGCCGTATGAGGAAACTATTCCTGGTACCGATATCACCTTCAAAATGGTGCCAGTGCCGGCAGGCAGTTTCACCCTTGGCAGCCCCGCCACTGAAGATGGTCGCGACGAAACGGAGGGGCCGGCGTGCGAGGTCGAAGTGGCTCCCTTCTGGATGGGTGCCTGTGAGGTGACCTGGGCTGAGTACAAGTCATTCATGCGGATGCTCGAACTGTTCGCCGCGATGGAAAGTGCCGGGGTTCGCCTGGTGACTGAAGAGAATCAAGTCGATGCCGTTACTGCACCGTCTGCACTCTATGATCCCACGACGACCTACATCAATGGTGAAGAACCCCAGCAGCCAGCAGTCACCATGACGCAATATGCGGCGCGGCAGTACACCCAGTGGCTGAGCGGTCTCACCGGACGTTTCTATCGCCTGCCGGCCGAAGCCGAATGGGAGTACGCCTGCCGAGCCGGGACCGACACGCCGTTCTCATGCCCAGCGGAGGAACTCGCGGACTATGCCTGGTTCAGTGAAAACGCCGATGACACCACGCACCTGGTTGGCCAGAAGAAGCCAAATGCCTGGGGGCTCTACGACATGCATGGCAATGCATCAGAGTGGGTGATTGATGAACTGGGCGAGGATGGCTATGCCGCCATTGCCGCCAAGCCTGCGCCGGTGGCAGTGGCTGATGCCATTCGTTGGCCAACGGAGGTTGAGTCGCGTGTGATTCGTGGAGGGGCTTACTACGACGAGGCCGCCCAGTGCCGCGCGGCGGCCCGCCGTGGCTCAGAGGACGAAGCCTGGAAGGACGTCGACCCAAATCTACCCAAGAGCCCTTTCTGGTACACCGAAGAGCCCGCCCTTGGCATTGGCATGCGACTGGTGAGGCCAGTTAGTACGCCAGCCGATGTCGATGCCAGACGACGCTGGTGGCAGGCAGATAATCCGGACATTGAGTTCGATGTTGACGACCGGGTGTCCCAGGGGCGTGGCTCGCGTGGACTCGTCGACCCGGCCTTGCCGAAAGAAGCCGCAGAGTTGGGGCTGACCGAATAAAGCGAAGTTCGCGGGAAACCGAATGGCTTCGCAGCGGACAATCACTTGGCCGGTGTGGCGGTTCGTGCTGGTGGTTTGCCGAGATGGAGGCTCTCGAGCAGTTTTTCAAGTTCACCCAAGGCCGTATCGAGAGACGCCTGGAGTTTGGCGACAACTTTTTTGCTGGCCGCTGCGTCAACTGGCTTTGTGTCGGAAAGCTTTTGAAGCGTAGCGTGATGCTCGCGGGCATCACCAAGGTGTTTGTTGACCGTCGCCACGCCCTCTAAGGCGGCCTGGTTGTTGTCTGCCTCAAGTCCCTGTTTCAAGGCGTCGAGATGGGCCTGTGTCTGGTTGATGTGATGATCAATGGCGGTGTGGGTCATGCTGCTGACATGCGGCGAGACCGTCTGGGTTGACTCGAGATAGCGTCCGTAGTGGCCAGTGTGTTGGGAAGCACCATGCAGATGGCTATGGGAACTATGCCCATAGAAAAAATAGTCGCCACGGGCCTTCGCGCCGGCATCCCGCTGGGCCACAGCCGGTACGGTGAGGGCAAAGAGAGCCAGCAACGTCAGGGCAAACGAGAATGGGCGTGTCATGGTGATGCTCCTAAGAGGGCGTGAGGGATCGGCTCGTGTGAAAGTCGTTTGATTCTGGCTGGGCAAATTGCGGAATAATGCCTGCCCATCGCCATTCCCTTTATACGGGCTTCTGGCTGTTGAAGACCAGTTTTTCTATCTTTTTTTAATGCGTATTCGTGGGAGTTGCCTTCAGTTCAAACGACCCTCCTAAGGGCGTCCGTTCTGGACAGGTGGTGATCAAAGGTGGATAAACGCGGGCGGCGGGTATCTGGCAGCCTTTAGTTCGGCCTTTGGAGCGATTTTCTAGCGATCTTCCTGTATTGAGCACGCCAATTCGCGGCGCAATGGGCGCGTCCAGTTGGCAGCAGCGGCACCGAGTACACTGCCGATTGATCGCTGCTACGACCCGCTCTTTATGATCTAGGGAAAGTGGCTTGTGTCAGAGAAGGGTCGCGCTCCACGAGTTATCGGGAGTGAATAGAAACCCCGCCGACGTGGTCGCTGGAAAATAATGAAATTCTTGGATGCCGCTTGCTGAAGTGGCATCAGTCTGTGCGGCTTGTCGGAGGAAAGTGCTTTTATGAGTTACCAGCCATTGGTGAAGCAAGTCAAAAGAGGTGTTGGCTTTCTTACTGTCTCTAGCATGATGCTAATAGGAGGCGTTAGAGCCGCAGAGGCGGCTGATGATCTGCCACCGATCCCACCACGTGCGCTGTTGCAGGTGCAGGGCAGGCCGGCCTTTGTCATTGAGCCAGTTGCTGCTGCCGCTGGCCCCCGGCCTTGGGTCTGGTACGCACCGACGCTCGGCAGCGGACTGCCAGGCAAGCAGGAAACCTGGATGTTTCAGCGGTTGCTGGCCGCCGGTGTTGCAATCGCCGGGGTCGATGTTGGTGAATCGTACGGCAGTCCGGCTGGCCGGGAGATCTTTCAGGCCTTGTATGCACAGCTGACAAAAGAACGTGGCTTCAGCCCACGGCCGGTGCTGTTGGCCCGCAGTCGCGGGGGTCTCATGCACTATGGCTGGGCAGCCGATCATCCTCACTGCGTCGCCGGCATTGCCGGCATCTATCCGGTGGGGAATCTTGCCAGTTACCCAGGGCTTGACCGGGCGGCACCTGCCTATGGGCTAACGTCGACTGAACTTTCCCAGCAGCTTGCCACTTTTAATCCGATCGATCGTCTGGCGTGGCTCGCTGCCGCGGGCGTGCCGCTTCTGCACCTGCATGGTGATCACGACAAGGTGGTGCCGCTGGAGGAAAACTCGGGACTACTGGCCACGCGTTACCGAGAGGCTGGCGGCACGATGGAACTGATCGTGGTGCCGGGCGGTGGTCATACCGGTGATTCGAGTTGGTTTGAGTCTGAGCGACTAACCCGTTTCATGATTGAACGGGCCCAAGCCGGGGCGGCATCAGAGGTGACGCCTACAACAAGTGAGACCATCCCGGGCGGTGGCGGCTAGTTCAAGAAAAGCGGTGTGCTGCCGCACGGTGAACGAGCAGCCCAAAGGCCTCGTGTTCACGAGGGCCGGCCGTTTTTTCAACGAGCGGTCGCAGGCTTTCCAGTTGGCGATTGACTTCGGTTGGGCCCAGCAGATGCAAGCGGCTGAACAGAATTGCGGCTTCAACCACGGCGTGGGCAGCTCGGTTAAAGCCACGAAAGGGCCGGCCCTGATGGGTCTGAACAACAACTGCCTCGAGCCTCGCCCGCTGGCCCGAGCGGTCGGCCTCATCAATACGGAACTCGAAGGCCTCGCAGGCATCTTCGAGAACCCAACCACGAACTGCTGTCGCTGGGCGGGCAGCCGGCGGTGTGGAGAGTGTGCCGGTCACAGCCTGGGCCAGCAGCAGCACGTCGTCGGTCAGATGGAAAACACCCTCAGGATGAGCGGCTAGCAGGTCGGCGGTGCGGCTGCCTGCGAAGGGTTTCAGGGTCAGCCGATCAATGGTGGCAGGGTTGCTCACCTCTGGCCCCATGGCAGCCAGATGCAGGCTGCCGTCAGCGGCGGCGGTGGTGACGAGGCCTTCGAGAATCACAGGAAACGATGGGGGTGGAGTGATGGGGAGGCGGTCAAGGATCGTGCTGCCGTCGCAGAAACCAGCATCCTACCCTGCGAAGGCTCAGATCGAGCATAAACTGTGGGAATGGCTGATCATCCGAGTACCGACCGACAGATTCACTTCGTCACCGGCAAACTTGCTGAGCCGGCGTTGCGAAAGGCGATCGACCAGTTGGCTGGTGAGGCTGGCTTTACCGCCACGGTGCAGGTTCTCAACATCACGGTCGCTGCCCTGATGACGACTGATTGGATTGCCCGCCGGCTGGAGGTGCCGCCGGGCACTGATCAAGTGCTGATTCCGGGGCTGTGCCGTGGTGATCTGGCTGCAGTTGAGGCGGTCGCCGGGGTGCCGGTTGAGCGGGGGCCGGCCGATTGCCGCCGGCTTGCTGAATGGTTTGGCCGCAAGCGGCAGGATCTCGCTGACTATGGCCAGCACGACATCGAGATCATTGCCGAAATCAATCATGCCAACCGGCTCAGCCTTGCAGAATTGCTTGCTTGCGCGGCCCGACTGCGGGCTGCAGGGGCCGACGTGATTGATGTCGGTTGCACTCCGGGTGAACCGTGGGCTGGTGTCGGTGATGCCGTGGCGGCACTCGTTGCCGAAGGCCATCGGGTGTCGATCGACAGTTTCGAACCGGTCGAGGTGCTGGCAGCCACGCGGGCCGGAGCGAGCCTGGTGCTTTCTGTTGATTCCAGGAATGTTGAGGCAGCCCCTGACTATGGCTGCGAAGTGGTCGTGGTACCCGATGTGCCAGCCACGCTGGCCGGTTTTGACAAGACGATTGAGCGGCTGCTTGCCCACGGCGTGCCGCTGCGGCTTGATCCAGTGCTTGAGCCGATCGGTTTTGGCCTGGCGGCGAGCCTGGGCCGCTATCTCAATGTTCGCCAGCAGTACCCAGATGCTGAGATGATGATGGGCATTGGCAACCTTACTGAATTGACGGATGTCGATTCTGCCGGCCTGAACACCTTGTTGCTCGGCTTTTGCCAGGAGACGGGAATTCGCTCAGTCCTGACCACCGAGGTCATCTATTGGGCTGCCAGCAGTGTGAAGGAGTGTGACCTCGCCCGGCGGCTGGTCCATCATGCCGTTACCCAGCAGACGTTGCCGAAGCATGTGGAGCCCGGCCTGGTGACCCTGCGGTCGGGCAAGCCGCAGGTGCATGGGGAAGAGGCCCTCGACCAGCTTGCGGCGGCGATCCGTGATCCGAATTTCCGTCTGTTCGCCGAACGTGGGGCCATTCATTTAGTTGGCCGTGGGCTGCATCTTTCGTCTCGGGACCCGTTCGATCTGTTTGATCAGCTTGCCGAGCATGGTCGTGATGATGTTGATGCCAGTCATGCCTTCTATCTGGGGTATGAGATGGCCAAGGCTGTGACAGCCCTCACCCTCGGTAAAGATTACCGGCAGGATCAGGCCCTCGACTGGGGCCATCTGACTGAGCCTGAAATCGGCTGTGGTCCCTCGGCTGCTGCCGCCCGGGTGCCTGCCCCACAAACGACAAAACCTCGACAGGACGCGACCTCATGAAACTTGATGGGCTGCATTCCTGGTTTACGGCGTCGGGCTCTTTGGTTGCTGAACTACCAGCGGCGTATACCCCTGAGCGGATCATGCGTGCCATGAGCACATTTGACGGGCTGGTCTTTTTCGACAGCTGTTCAGATGACGCAGATGACTCTGCGGAGAGACCGCCTGGGGCAGATGCACTCGATCTTGAGCGGTTTTCCTTTCTGGCGGCCGATCCGCTTTTTTCCTGGCGGATTCCTGCTGATGATGCTGGCGGTGCAGGGGGCCGTATCCGCCGGTTGCTCGCAGAGGTGCAGCAGTTGTTGGCAGCATGTCGCTGTCCGACGATTCCTGGTCTGCCGCCGTTTCAGGGAGGGATTGCGGGACTCCTCTCCTTTGATGCAGGACTCGCTCACCTTGGCGTCGAGCCACCGCACCAGCGGCCAGCCAGAACGCCACTGATTCAACTCGGTGTTTATGACGTTGTCTTTGCCTTTGACCATCGGCGGCGCCGCGGCTGGGCAATTTCACAGGGGGTGCCCACTGGGACGGTGGCCAGCCGCCGCGAACGGGCAGAGGAACGCCTGAGTCTGCACCTGGCGGCAATCACCGATTCGCCAGAAGCCACACCGCCGCCAGCCCGTTGGCAGTGTCCCAATCCAGCTGCACCGCCGGCGGGGCTCGTACCCTTGCCGGGGAGCCCGGGTGTGTTTTCAACCCATGCTCCAGCCGACTATCTGTCGATGGTGCAGGCAGGCATCGACTATGTTCGGGCCGGTGATATTTTTCAGGTCAACCTCGCTCAACAGCTTTCAGTGCCAGCCGGCTGTGATTCGCTTGAGCTCTATCGGCTGGCCCGTCAACTCAACCCAGCACCCTTTGCTGGCTACCTTGACCTCGGCGATGCTGCGATCGCCAGCATGTCGCCTGAGCGATTTTTAAAGGTGGTTCGCGACCGCGTCTGGATGCATCCGATCAAGGGGACTCGGCGGATGCTCGCCAGCCCGGAGGCTGATCTCTATGCGAGTGCTGATCTCGGTGCCAGTGAGAAAGATCGAGCTGAGAACGTGATGATTGTTGACCTCGTTCGCAACGATCTGTCCCGAGTCTGTCGGCCAGAAAGTGTTGTGGTTGAGGCACTCTGTCGCCTCGAACGCTTTCGGTACGTTCAGCACCTGGTGTCGGTGGTGGCGGGCCGGCTGTTGCCGGGGGCGGGCCCGCTCGATGCGGTGTTGGCCAGTTTTCCCGGTGGCAGTGTCACCGGGGCCCCCAAGCATCGAGCCTGTGAAATCATTTGTGAACTTGAGCGGGCCGGTCGTGGCCCCTACTGCGGTAGCCTCGGCTATGTGGGGTTTGATGGCACCGCCGATTTCAACTTGTTGATTCGGAGTTTTGTGATTGAGCCGTCTGAAATCTGGTTTTCAGTTGGTGGTGGAATCACCGTTGGGAGCGAGCCTGCTGCTGAATATGCAGAGAGTTTGCACAAAGCCGAAGGCATGCTGCGAGTCCTGGCCGCGTTGGCCGGGGAGGGGCCGGCATGATCATCGTTCTCGATAATCGCGATAGTTTTGTGTTCAATCTGGCCCGCTATTTCCGGCTGCTGGGTTGCCCTGTCGAGGTGCTCTGCAGTCACACAACCAGCCTGGATGAGATTGCCGCCAGAGAGCCGACTGGGATTGTCATTTCGCCCGGCCCCTGCACCCCGGCCGAGGCGGGCTGCTCGGTGGCCTGTGTGCAGCGGTTTCGCGGCATGATTCCCATGCTTGGTGTCTGCCTAGGCCACCAGGCGATTGTTGCGGCTGCGGGAGGGCAAATCATTGCAACGAACGAGCCACGCCATGGCCGCACCAGCGCGATTCTGCACGACGGCACCAATCTCTTTGCCGGAATTCCCAGTCCGGTGCGGGCCTGCCGGTATCACTCGTTGGTTGCTGAAGAATCATCAGTACCAGCCGGTCTGACCGTGACAGCCCGGACAGCCGATGGGGTGGTGATGGCCGTTGCCAACGAAGCAGAGCACCTTTACGGGGTGCAATTTCATCCCGAGTCAATCCTTACGGAGTACGGCTTTCGCCTCTTGGCGAATTTTCTTGAGCATGCCGGACGGGCCGTCGACTCACGCTTGGTCGATCAGTTTGATGCCGATGTGGTCCGGCAGGCAGGCAAGGCCAACAAAGCGGACGATGATGGGCACACCCGAGTCGTGACGTTTTAGGTGTTTCTGGGAAACGCCCTCCGCCCGCTTTTTTGCAGGGGCGACACTCGACAACACCGAGGGGGGCGGTTGCCGTTCGATGCACCCGAGCAGCGGCTAGCGATTGCTGCGAGCGAGCAGGTGGCTGCTGGGAGCTACCGTCTGAACTCGCTGCCTCAGGTTGTGGCACGGCTGCCTCGGGAACAGGCTTTCGGCGTCGGGAGCCCCCTGCGGCAAGCGGTCGGTGGCTTTCCGAAGGAGGGAAAGTGGATGCAGGAATTACGGGTTTTTCCGCCACAAGCCGGAATATTTCTGACTGCCCACCAGGCTTTGGCATGACCTTTGCGTTATTGCTCTGCCGCGACGGCGGCTGCGTCACGAGACGCAGGCTGCTCGCAGGGCAGGACGCTGTTCCTGCCTTCCTTCCTAATTCAAATAGAAGAGGCGGAGGCTCGTCATGAGGATTTACGGGGATCGTTGGCTTTTTGGGCTGCTTATAGGAGTGGCAACCTGCTTCGCGGTCGGGATGGTATCGACCGCCTTTGCGCCTGTC
>RGBY01000550.1 GCA_009919445.1 Planctomycetia bacterium | reverse complement strand
AAGCTGCCATCAAGGGCCGTGGTGCTTGAGAAGTTGAGATCAAGGCTGTTGCCTGCACCCTCAACACCGCTGGCCAGGCTCAGTGCCGTGCCACTCAGGCTGGTGTTGCCCGTCAGGGTTGCCGTGCCGTTGTAGGTCTGGCTGCCACTGGTGGCGATCGCACCGCTCAGCGTGACGTTGCCTTCGCTCGTCAGTTCGGTCAGGTTGCCAAAGTTGCCATCAAGGGCCGTCGTGCTCGTGAAGTTCAGATCAAGGCTGTTGCCTGCACCCTCGACACCGCTTGCCAGGCTCAGGGTGCTGCCCGACAGGCTCGTGTTGCCAGTCAGAGCCGCCGTGCCGTTGTAGGTCTGGCTGCCGAGAGTCGTAATCGCACCGTTGAGCGTGACCGCGCCCTCGCTGCTCAGGTTCGTTATGTTGACGAAGTTACCGTTAAGGGCCGCTGCTGCGAAGTTCAGCGTCAGGTCGTTGCCGCCGCCCTCAACGCGCCTGACAAGACGACCGCGTCGCCGTAGCTTTGGTTGCCAGTGGTGATGACACTGGGTCCGGCAATCGTCGTGTTGCCGCCGGCACTGGTGGTGAGACTCGCAAGCGGTGTTGTGGCACCAATATTGCCGCCGAAGACTGTCGGTCCGGTGGTATTCACAGCAAGCGACTGGTTCCCACTCGTGCTGCCATCGACCCCCCCGAGAAAGCTGACGCCATCGGCTCCGGCAACCAGCGTGGTGTTGTCACTCAGAACGACACGGCCGTTGTATTCCTGGAGACCCGTTGTGGTGATGGTGTTGGAGAGGCTGATCGTCCCGATGGTATTCCCGCCGTCACCCTCAAATCGCAAGCTGGCGAGGTTACTCCACCGGGCACCGTCGACCGCCGTCTCCAAGAAACCAAGCTGAACACCAAAGCCACCGCCATCAACGCTGCCGTTAAAAGCTCCACCTTCACCAGCAAACGTCACATTCCCGAGAAGTTCAACATCGCTATTCAAGGCGATGACAAGACTGACGACATTCCCCGCGAACTGCGCGGTACCGCCCGCATCGGTGGTGAACAAGTTAAAGTAGCTTGTCAAGGAGCTCGAACCGTTTCCAACTGCTCCACCGAATGTCGCCACCCCTGTTGAGTTGACTATAAGGCTTTCTGAACCGGCATTTGTCGCCAGGAGATCGCCGCTCACGCTGATGTTTCCGCTGCCGGTGG
>RGBY01000549.1 GCA_009919445.1 Planctomycetia bacterium | reverse complement strand
CGCCTACTGGTACGGTAAGAACAAGAGTGCTGCGCTCTTCGGCACGAGCCCAGTGAGCGGTGCCACCCCAGAGATCGGCCTGATCCCCCAGCTGCTTGACCGCTGTCGGGTTGCCGACCGCGGCACAGCGGGACAGCTCCCGCACCATGGCCTGTTCCGCTGCCGACAGGCCTTCCTCGTAGCCCGCGACGGGCGGCGGCAGTTTGCCGGGGACGCCGCGTCTGAGGTTGACGAAAGATTGCAGAGATGAGGTGCGCAGCAGGGCGGCTTCTGCCTCCGATTCCGCCGCACAAACGTTGTAGCCCAGCATGACGTAGGGTTCCTGCAACTGGTCTGAAGGCTCGAATTTTTCGCGGTAAAGGGCGATGGCCTGGTCCATCGCTGCCGGTGCAAAGTGTGAAGCAAAGGCGAAGGGCAGGCCGAGCATGGCCGCCAGCTGGGCCCCGAACAAGGATGAACCGAGGATCCAGATGGGGACGTCTGTGCCCGCGCCAGGTGTAGCGATGACCTTCTGGCCTTCCTGCGGGTCCTTCAGGTAGTGCTGCAGTTCCACGACGTCGCGCGGAAAGTCGCCGATGTCCGGCGAGGCATTGCGTCTGAGGGCCTGCCAGGTCATCTGATCTGTGCCAGGCGCACGGCCGAGGCCAAGATCAATGCGATCAGGGTAGAGTGAAGCGAGCGTGCCGAACTGCTCCGCGACAATCAGTGGTGCGTGGTTCGGCAGCATGATCCCGCCGGCGCCGACTCTGATGGTCGACGTGCCGCCGGCGATATGGCCGATAACCACTGCCGTCGCCGATGAGGCAATGCCGGGAATGTTGTGATGTTCAGCAATCCAGTAACGGGTGAAGCCCCAGTTTTCAGCATGCTGCGCCAGGTCCAGTGAGTGCTGCAAGGCCTCAGTGGCCGTACTGCCCTCGGTGACCGGGGCAAGATCGAGTACAGAAAAACGTGTCATTAACAATCAGTTCTTTTCTATCAGTGATTTAAGCGTCCAGTTCGTCAAGTGCAGCCCGGCTCTCATTTGCCGCTGAACCGAAGATCCCTTTTGACATCAGGGATGACTCCTGGTCCCGCCGGGTCTGGTAGACCTCTGCCCGGATCTCGTGGGCTGCGCGATTCTGTGGCTCTGCCTGCACGGCCAGTTCCACGAGGTGGCAGGCCAGACGGATGTCTGACGCCATCAGAGCATGGCCGCG
>RGBY01000548.1 GCA_009919445.1 Planctomycetia bacterium | reverse complement strand
CCCAAACCAGCCTGAGTCAAGCGAATCTCTTACCCACCATCACCGTTCGCCAAACCGAGACGCATCAACCCGCCAGCCCCCCCGGCATCAACACCCAAACCAAACAGACCACCGGGACTATTCAGCAAACCCTCTTTGCGGGACTCACCGGCATTACCCAGTGGCGCAAAAACAAATCGTTGGCCGATCTGACTCAACTGCAAGCCGAACAGGTCTTGGAAACCACCCTGTATACCACCACATTGGCGTTTTATGACCTGGTGGAGACCCAGTATCGGCTGGCCGTTGCTGAATCGGTTGTTGCCCTATCGGAAGACCGGCTCAACCGTGTCCGGATTCGGGCGGGCCTGGGCGGAGAGTCCCAGTTGGCGGTACTCAATGCGACTGTGGATTTGAATACAGACAAAACAGAATTCCAAAACGCGTTAGCGGCACGAAAATCCGCCGAAATTCAGCTCAACCAACAGCTCAACCTTCTCACCAGGCCCATGTTGGCCGATCAGCTCAGTGCAGACGTTGAAGTCGGGCACCGGCTGGCCATCGATTTCTACGATGATGTCCTGGGGGCGAAGGCCTGCCTTGTCGGCAGCCGAGCCGGCCTGCACGCCGCTGATCAGGCACTGCCCCATCAGCGGGGCACCGGCAATCCCCAGCTTGCCCCCCTTGCGAACATCGATCTCAGCCCCCGGCAGCCGCTTTGCAAGGTCGGCGACAGTTTCATCTGAGAAGCCGGTCCCAAACAGGTCGATCCGTTCAACCCGCCGCAGCCGGCTGAGAGTGGTGGCGTCCTTCTCGTCCAGCCGCACGCCGTGAAAGCTGACATAGGTGAGCTGTCGCAGCCGGGTCAGCAGCCGCAGGGCCCGGCTGTCCCCCTGCCACTTTTCGTCAATCTCGACCCGCAGGCCAAAGGGGCCCGCCTCGTCAAAGGTTGCCCCAAGTTGCTCAAGCGTCTCGCGGGCCGAGACCGCCTGCGTAGCATCGTGAAAGTCGAGGGCCACCTCGGCCCGTTGGGCGATGGCCAGATCATCGCTGCCGGCAAGCTGTTCCAGGCCCGCCTCGGCAGCGGCGGCAAGTTCGGCATCATCGCGGGTGAGGAACTGCCGCAGAATGTCGATCGCCCGCAGGGCCCGTTCAGGGTCAGCGGCCGCCGCCGCCGCCACCAGCGGATCGATCGCCGCCGCCCCCAGAGCAGCCAGCTG
>RGBY01000547.1 GCA_009919445.1 Planctomycetia bacterium | reverse complement strand
ACTGGCTTCTTACTGCGACGATCTTCCGTCAGTCTTTGCGGACGCGACGTTATACAGCCGCCCCAAAAACGTCGCTGATCTACTTTTTGTCGCAAGCAGTTCAGGCAAACGCTAGGCTCGAGTAGGGCCGATTCGTTCTAGCAGAAGCAGCAGCCGGCCTTTGCATCTGATGGCGGTGACGCTTCCTGAGAAGAATACGAGATGGCCCTGGTCTTCGGACTGCTACGCGTACTTGCACGAACAATTGGCACACTGCTGATTGGCTGCGGGCTCTATCTCATCTTCCAAATAGTGATTGAGTTTGGTGGTGATCTCCAAAAGCCATTGACGGACGCGGCCGTGGCGCGTGAGCAATTGGCTACGCTTCGGCGGCAGGTCGAACAGGCCGAACAGGAACGCCAGCAGTCCTTTCGCGAGGTGCTCGACCTGCGGCAGCAGATCCTCAAACTTGAGCAGCATCGTCCACCCTACTTTACGAATGAGTTTCCCTACACACAGTTTCAGCAGCGATGGCAGCACGAAGCCAAGATTGCTGCACTCACCGCAGCCAACGGTGGCCTGCAGCGGGCCGAGCAACTGCAACAACAAGCTGCTGCTCGCGTCGTGGCCTTGCAAGTCGAAGTCGCTGATCTCCAAGAGCGAATTGACGCGGCGTTATCCACACCGCTTGGGCGGGTGCTGGTCGTCATCGAAGAGCACTGGCGAATCGGACTGCTGATTGGCGGGGCAGTGCTGCTGCTGCCGTTACTCTCACCAAGCAGGGTGGTGGATTTTCCTGTTCACCGCCCGTGAAACGATTGACGGTTGAGTTGGGTCCGGGTGAGTCACTCTTTGCGCGGGCCGCCTGTGTCAAAGACTATGCGGCTGCCGCAGGCAAGCGTACCCACTTCATGTGGAACTGGTCGGCGCCTCTCATCAGTTATGCCGCCGGACTCTGGGAACTTACCCGAGTGGACGGCGGTGAATCGGGCTGTAGCGTATCGCTCTGGCGAGGTGATGATGCTGATCGGCAATTGGTTGTGGTCAATCTTACGAATCACCCAGGGCTGGTGTTTCGGCCGCGGCATCTTGTCGGCATCACTGAACAGCCAGGTGGGCTCCGGCTACGGCGAAGGTGGCGACTACTGAGCTTGCAGGCCTGGTGCACCTTGCAACTCCGCTACATCATGCTTGAGGGGAGCGGCCAGGTTGTGCTATCG
>RGBY01000546.1 GCA_009919445.1 Planctomycetia bacterium | reverse complement strand
CAGCGGCCCGAACATCAGCCGGCAGCAACACCAGCAGCACCAGGCTGCAAACGCCCAACAGCCAGCTGGCGAGCACAGCCGGCTGCCGTGACTGTGGTGATCGCCAGCAGTGTGTGTGGAGTGGGCGTTCCACGGCACAGGTCGAAACGCAGGAAGTCAGCAGTCGGTTCATGTTCTGGGGCCCCGAGGCGAGTGAGCGTTCCCTTCCCGGTCTCCCGGCTGTCGGCTGATGATGGCGCTGAACCAGCCGAAGATGGCCAGAATGGCGGCTCCGTAGATCATCGCAATCAGGGCGACACCGATGTCATAGGGCTTGGGGGTCGAGAGTGAGACCCGCAGCAGCACTGTTGAAATCACGAAGCCGGCATTGCGGAAGACGTATTCATAGCGATCGTAGTAGGCGAGTGACACGATCAGGATGAAGACATCAGTAAAGATCATGAATTCAAAGAACAGGGGAAAGAAGAAGAGGTCAACATTCTCAGGGAGCTCCGGGAGCCCAAGCAGAGAGGCCGGCAGCAGCCGCAGCCAGACGGCGAGGTTGAGCAGCGCGAGACCTGAGAGCACGATCAGCAAAAGGATCGCGACCGCTTTTTTGAGTTCAATGAAGCCGGCCAGGTTTCGTTGAATCGGCACCTTGGGGATTGATCGCCGCAGCAGCGTGAAGCCGGTGACCAGGACGAACATCAGTGCCGCCCCGCCCATGTCGAGAAGCACCGCCTTGACCGCTTCGGTTTCCGTCAGCCAGTGTTCGAAACTCTCAAAGCTGCCGATGTCCTTGAAAACCCGGCGGACGACGATCAGTGAGACGATCTGATACTGCTTGGCCACCTCGCCGGTGTGGGAGTCGGCGAGGGCGAAGACCAGCAGGATGACCTCGTAGAAGAGGATGATGCTGAACGGGGTATAGACCGCATGCAGAAGGCTGCGGTCAAGCCCTTCGAAAATTGTCTCCGGCATGTCGGGCAGCAGGTTGACCACCGCCACGAACAGCAAATGCGCCAGAAAGCCCACCGCAGCCAGGCCGACGACACAGCGGTCGAAAAAGTCTTTCCGTGGTGAACCCTGAAGCCGGTCAAAGAGTGCCGCCAAACGGCGGCGGGCTGCCACGATCATGAGAAGTCCCGGGGGAGATGGATTGGAGTTCCCTCTCCATCAATGGTAGCAGCCTGTCGATAAAGGGCTCTGGCAATCGACGCG
>RGBY01000545.1 GCA_009919445.1 Planctomycetia bacterium | reverse complement strand
GATCCAAAAGACAAGAAAGGTGGGATGCGGAAAGAGGCGTCTGGATAGGCTGCCGCCAGCCCACGGCGAAGTGAGCCAAAGACTTCCGTCACGGCGGTCCAGAGTCGGGGCATGATCGACAGGCCTCGATCAACCTCGTCTAAGACTGAGGGGCGTGTTGGCCGCAGGAAGTCAGACTGCCAGAGGATGGCCAGTTCACTCCGGAGGTCACTTTCAAGGGCCGTTCGCTCCCGCGGCAGGATGTCAGCCGTGTCGAGACGCTGCAGGCAGGCCCGCATCCGCCGCAGCCTGGCTCGAATACTGCGGCGTTTGGCCTCGCTAGGATGCGCGGTGAAGACCAGTTCGATGGTGAGGTGATCTAGCGCCTGTTGCACCTCGGCCGGGCCCAGGCCCAGCCCCTTGAACTCGGCCAGGCCAGCTGCCAGCGACTCACCGATTGGCTCAGGAAAGCTCGTCCGCTCCCTGTCTCGGAGCACCCTTACCCGCTGCCGATCTTCAGCAATGTTGACGAGATCAAAATAGACCGTCATTGCCTGGACAATATCGCGGGCCGTGGCCGTATCGAGCGACTCAATATGTTCGGCCAGCGGCTGTTCAGCAGCATGCTGCCCACTCCGACGCTCGCGAGCCAGACGGCGAATCACCGCTAGGCTGTCAAATGTTTCCTGCCCGGCCAGTTCGATGATCACGCCCTCGAGTACACCTTCGAGCAGACGGATGTCTCGGCGCAGGAGATCGTCGTTGACCATGGGCGTTCTGGCGGGGTAGGAGGGAATTGGCGAGTCTGCAGTCATCCGCCTCGACGATACCCCAGAATACGAACCTGCACCGCTTTGGCAAGCGAGCAGGCCCATTGGCGGCTCTTCAGCCGTTGCTGACCAGGGCTTTCATCTGCCGCACCGCCTCGGTCATGCCGACAAAAATTGCCCGAGCGACAATTGAGTGGCCAATATTAAGTTCGTGCATTCCCTGCAGTTCCGCCACAGGCATGACATTGCGATAGGTCAGGCCGTGACCGGCATTGAGGATGAGACCCGCCTGCTGGGCCAGCGTGGCCGCCCGGGCGAGTGCCTGTAGTTCGGCATCACGGTCGCTCTCAGTGGTGGCGTTGGCGTAGCTGCCGGTGTGAAGTTCGATGGCCGACACGCCAAGGGCAGCAGCGGCTTCGATCTGGGCTGGATCAGGGTCGATGAACAGTGA
>RGBY01000544.1 GCA_009919445.1 Planctomycetia bacterium | reverse complement strand
GCTCTGCCGCGGGGATATCTCTGATGTAGGCGTCGCCACGTTCGGCGATAAAGTTAGGCTGCGTGACGACAGTAACCCCCAGTTCCAGCAGCTGCTCAATCAACGCGGGCGGTACGACGGAAGCATGCTCGATGCGATCGCCGGCCAGTGCGCCCGCGACACGCAGCGCGGACAGGGTAAACACCAGCTCAACTTCGGTGACACAGTGCACTGCAATGGCACGCCCGGTATTGTGGCTGTGCCTGATGATGTCAACGAAATCGGCGAATGCAGGCAGCGCCGAGTCGTGCAGGTGTATCTTGGTTTCACCGAGGGTCAGGCGATGCGAGGGAGTGACCCCTGAGAGTGCAGGTCGGCCCGACATGCGGACGTGCTGCAACAGATCGCCGTCAGCCATCAATGCTTTAAACCATTGCCAGGTTTCCAGGTCATTCGATGGCGTCATGTCATTGATACCGGTGATGCCAAAGCTTGCCAGTCGGCGACTCGCTGCTGCCATGGGTGGCGCTGCTTGTCGCAGCAGGCTGCCCAGCAGTTCATCAACGTCGTAGAGCCTGCCGTCGGTGCTCTGCAGTCTGTCGCGCTCATGCGCAGGCAGGCTTTCGGCTGCAGTTGCAATCTCTGCCATCGCAAGACTGTTCAATATCCAGAGGCGGCCGGAGCGATGCTGGATGCGAACGGGGCGCGCGGGCCCGTACCTGTCCAGCCAGACCTGGTCCAGGCCCGCTATGACGCTCTCATGAAAGCCGGTGCCCCGCAGCCAGCCGTCACCGGGCTGAGCCAGTGCGCCAGCCAGTTCTGCTTCACTACTGACATCAGGTGGCCCGCATGCAACTGAATTGAGGGAGGCTGCAAAGGACGCGAGGTGCACGTGGTGATCATTCAGGCCTGGCAGCAGCAGGCCACCCCGGGCGTCAATCACTTGATGATTGGCATCAGCTGCGATAGTGCCTGCGGCTTCACTGAGCGCCGCGACTTTGCCGTTCCTGACCTGCACATCAGCCAGGCGTGTGGTCCCGCTGCCGGTGAATATTTCGACATGCCTAAGAACAAGAGTGGGTGTTTCAGTGTCTGACAACGGAGTGTTTATTCGGGTCGATTTATGGCAGTTTACCGGTTTCGTGCTGAAAGTCGGATTGCCGCTGAACACGTGGGAGATTTTATGACAATACGCCACCGGCTGCCGGGTACACCGGAGCC
>RGBY01000543.1 GCA_009919445.1 Planctomycetia bacterium | reverse complement strand
ACGGCCATGCCCCTCGGGCTCGACACCCCTAGTACCTTTGGCATGGTCTTTTTTGTGATTGGCCCCGCCTACGCCGATGCCATCGCAAGCGGACTCACCGAGTTGGAGGCAGCCCGACAGGCCTGGCATATCGGCATGTGCAGTATTGTTGCCAGTGGCATCTTCAAACTCAGTTGCGCGCCACTGGCGACACTGATCCACCAGGCTGTTCCCCGAGCTGCTCTGCTCGGCAGCCTTGCCGCCATTGCCCTGGCATTGATCTGCTTTCTACCTTTCCTCGAAGTGCTGACGCAGCCACTCGTCGGCCTCGTTTCTCTGGGGATCTTACTGGCTAGCCTGACTGCCCGGGTGCCGGTGCCCGGACGTATTCCCGGAGCGCTCGCCGCCTTGCTGGTCGGCGGTGGCCTTGGCCTTGTGGCAACAGCGGTCGGCTGGCTTCCGCCAGTGGAATCACACGCAGCGTTTGAACCTGCTTCGGCCCTCTGGCCAATGGGCTGGCTTGAGGTCTTTGATTTTTCTTGGTTCGCTGCCTGGCCGCTGACTGTGAAATATCTCCCCATTGTCATTCCCTTTGCCCTGGGCACCGTAGTGGGTGGCATCGACTGCACTGAAAGTGCCGCCGCCGCGGGCGATGAATTCGATACCAGAGGCGTCATCGCCGTCGAGGGGCTGGCCACCGTCGTGGCCGGGCTCTGTGGGGGCGTTATCCAGTCGACTCCCTACATCGGCCATCCTGCCTACAAGGCGATGGGGGGTCGGGCAGCCTACACCCTGGCCACTGCAGTCTTTATCGGCCTTGCCGGCATCACCGGCTCCTTTGCCGTGCTTTATGAACTCATTCCAGGCCCCGCCATCCTGCCGATTCTGATCTTCATCGGCCTCGAGATCTCGGCGCAGAGTTTTCATGCCACACCCCAGCGGCACTACCCCGCAGTCGCCATCGCCTGCATTCCGGCACTCGCCGCCTTGGTCATGATTCAGAACGACAAACTGCTCGCCGCCGGAGCGACCCCAACAGCCAGCCTTGAGACTGAATTATTCAGCCTGCGACTTCTCGCCTCAGGCTTCATTTTGACAAGCCTCCTCTGGGCTGGCCTGACGGCCGCTCTCATTGATCGGCGACTGGGGCGGGCTGCCTGCTGGTGCTTCATTGCAGCGGGCCTCACCTTATTTGGCGTTATTCACTCACCCTTTCCCGAT
>RGBY01000542.1 GCA_009919445.1 Planctomycetia bacterium | reverse complement strand
TCTGGGCTCTGGGTGTTCAGTGAGGCGATTCGACTGCGCCTCGATGGTATCGATGGGTCGCAGGTCCTCCCCCTCAAAATCTTCGGGGAGCAGTTCGAAGTGTCGGGCCGAGGTGAGGATCTCAATCATTTCCAGGCAGTAGCCCTCGTGGGTAACCCAGATCGCCGGGTCGTAACGGCGAAGGTCAATTGAGACAGAGTAGGTCCGCAGGGTCTTTTGGCGTTCGAGCACGTACTGCGGAAAGAAGGAGAGGGAGAGTTCACGCAGCGTGCGGTAGATTGGGTCACGATAGCGAAGCGACGGGCTGTTGCTCTTCGAAATTGCTCCCCAGTAGCGGCCCCGCCGAAACAGGGCGACGACATGATCAACATCGTCGTCAGAGGCCCCCAAGTCCATCAGCAGCGGCCGGCGGCCCGCCATCCAGAAGGCGCAGGCGGCAACGAAGGCGGCTTCAACGCAGTGAGCCTGTCGCAGCCGGAGCACCTCGGCTACCGACCGGGCCGTGTCTCCGTCAGGCTCGGTATTCCAGGGGATCTCGTTGATGAAGTCCTGGACCAGTTCGGGGGTGCGCAACTCGGCCAGGGACTGGGCAGCCTCGGGACTGAGACCGAGTTTCCGGCCTTGTGCCACCGCCTTTTGCATCACACTCGCTTTCTGGGAGAACGAATCTACAGGGCCATTTCTCGCGGGAGATCGCAAAAAATCTGGCCTCTGCTCCTCACCAACCCTAGTCCCTGAGGCTGGATTTCCGCAAATCGGCCGCAGGCGGGTGAAAAAGCTGTTTCACAGAGTGGGTCGCCGACTCTCGCTGAAACGGTATCCTCACTAGAGAACAACGAAGCGACGGGTTTCACGAAAACGGCCGGAAAGCGACAGATTTTTCAGAGAATATCAGGGAGCGTTGAGAGCGTGACAACAGAAAAAACAGCGACTGCACCGGCCGCATGCCTGCGGCGAATCGATCTCCGCAGTCGCGGTGGGCGTGAAGAACTGGAGGCCCTGAGGCAGACGCTGGTTTCCCAGGGAGAACTTGTCTCACCTGCCGGCCGCCAGCGGACAATCGACGTTTTCGGGGAGCCACTCTCTCCGCGGCAGGTCGTCGCACGAATCTGTCAGGACGTCAGACGAGATGGCCTGGCGGCGGTACTCGACTACACCCGACGGATTGATCGGGCTGATGTGACGGCCGAGAGTTTCTGC
>RGBY01000541.1 GCA_009919445.1 Planctomycetia bacterium | reverse complement strand
TAGAACCAATCAGAAGAGATAAGCAGGAATACATAAAGATTGATACCCGCCCATGGGGTAAATAGAGCTACTAGTGTATAGTAATAAGAGTTCTCAGATTTTTGTCGTTTTCTTTAGGCACAAATGAAGAAGAAACTCCTGGCAGTCGCCATCACATCTTTATCCATTCTCGGTACCGTATCTCCTGCTTACTCAGGACTAGGCGAGGCGGCTACTGACAGCAACGAAAAAGGTTACGACGCTTGGTGCGGAAGAAAAGGTAACGACTGCGCGGTGCAGATGGTGCCCAATTTCAAAAAGTAACCAAGAATCATCACGGCCCAGAATGAGTAATGAAGAACGATTCGATGGGTTCCGTTCATCAGTTTCTCCAAACGTCATCCCGCCGGCCACGCCACCGCCGGCGAGGCAGACCGTATAGCCGGAGACGTGGTGATCACGTCCGTCGCTGCCCGCCGAATGGGGAGTCCGGCCCATTTCGCCAGCCCAGAGAACGAGCGTTTCGTCGAGCAAACCCCGCCGCTTCAGGTCGGTGATCAGGGCGGCGACCGGCTGGTCGGTGATCAGGGCGTTTTCGGCATGGTATTTCCGCATGCCCCCATGCTGGTCCCAGGGTGCGTTGTTCGCGTGTGTGAGTGGGCAGGTGACCTCGACAAATCGCACGCCGGCCTCCACCAGCCGCCGAGCCCGCAGGCACTGCAGCGCATAGAACCGTTGGTAGTTGTCGGCCCGATCAAGGCCGTAGAGTCGCCGGGTCTCTCCCGTCTCGTCGCTGACGTCGCAGACGTCGGGAACAGACGTCTGCATCCGGGCCGCCGTCTCGAACGTTGCGATCGTTGACTCAACTGCGGCGGTGGTGGCGTCGGTTGCGGCTGACCGCCTGAGGAACTCAAGTTTGGCCTGCTGGACGGCGGGGTGATCGGCCGGCACGATGTTGTCCACGGGGTTGCCTTCAGCTCGAATCAGTGTCGCTTCGCTGGTGGCCGGCAGGAAGCCGCTGGCAAAGTTCTGCCAGCCGCCGTTGGGGATCCAGTCGTTGTTGAGCAGCACATAGCCGGGAAGATTTTCATTTTCCGTGCCAAGCCCATGACTGATCCACGAGCCCATGCTGGGGGCCGCGCCAAGCGAGCGGCCGGTGTGCAGCAGGAGATTCTGGGCTCCGTGCAGAGGAGTTTCACCGACAAGGGAGCGGATGACGCA
>RGBY01000055.1 GCA_009919445.1 Planctomycetia bacterium | reverse complement strand
GTTAGTTTTTTAGGAAATTTAGCGGCGTATTGTGGCGCATATTCATAAGCAATTTGTCCGGTATTTCCTTTATTAAGGTAGCAAGTAATTTTGCCGCCTTCTCGATCAAAAATGACGATATCTTTTTAGCTGATGAAATGTGGGCGGCGAGAAAAACCCCCAAAGACAAACAGTTTAACTATATGCATAACGAAAAAGACATTATTGGCCATATTACTGGCAATTATGTCGTTGATTTTAACGGAGAGCTAATTCCTGACGATGCCGACCCATCTGATCTGCCCAACGAATCGTTCGGCCAGGCCCATGTGGCCGAACGTGCTGCCGAACTACAGGCTGAGTCAGCCCAGCGGAAGCAAGGCCTCGCAGAAGCCGTCGGCTTTGATGTCCCCACCACCTGGACCCGCCTGACCTCAGCCAACGCCGTCATCAATGAACAGGTGGCTGATGTGGTGTCGGCCAGTCAGGGCACAGCCACCCTGCGGGTTGAGTCCCCAGGACGGGCGGAACTTACGCTCTGCAAACGAGCAGGAAACGATTCGGCCCGGGTTGGCGAGGAACTCGATTTCACCATTGCCTTTCTCAACTCTGGCGATGTACCCCTCACCGATGTGGTCATCGTTGACACCCTACCGGGGCGACTCGAACTTATTGCCGACTCACCTGCAGCAAGCCTTCCGGCAGAAATCTCACTTTCAACGGCTGACGACGGAAGTCGCGTCATCTCGTGGAAGTTGCAGGACACCCTCGAGGCCGGCAAATCGGGCTTTGTGCGGCTCCGCACCGTGGTTCGCTGAGCCCCGCCCTGCTGAGCCCCGCCCTCTGGGGCGAAGCCTCTGGGCAGTTACTCTCGATTGCCGTCACGGTTCGCTTAGGGGTAGGCTATCGGTTCCGGCGAGGCTTTGCCTCGTCTCCCTGCCCCCTTCCTCAACTCGACACGAGGCCTGTGATGGTTCGCCTGCTGACGCTCTCTTTCCCCTGCCCGCGACCATTTCCACTCGTGGTGATGTTCGTCGCACTTCTGACGGCCGGCACGCTCACCGCTGCAGAGCCTTCCGCAGGAAGTCGTGGCAACGGCCAGCGGCAAGCGTTTTCACTCGCTCCCGTCCCCAACGGCACGCCAGCAGAACTCCTCGAATACATCCGCGCCAATCGGCCAAACGTCGTCCGCCCCTCGACGCCCGATCAGATGCAGCAACTGGCGACGGCGATTGTGGAAGCCGCAGACAAAGCCCTGGCTCAACTCAAAGGAGTCGACGAGGCCTTTGAAGAGGCGGCCCAGGCCAAGCTCGAGGGCTTGGCAATGCTAGGGCGTCTCGGGGTGGACGAGGCTGATGCCACGCTCAAGCAGTTTGCCGAAACACTCATTGGTGGTCCCTCAGCAACGCTGGCCATGGAAGCCAAGCGACTATTGCTCGTTGCTGAGGCACAAGCCATGTTCAAGCAGCGTGACCTGAGCGGTGCGGCCGACCTGATCAACAAGACCCAGGAACTCCTCGCCGCCGACCCCAATGACAAGGCTTCTGCCGGTCTTGCCATGCAACTCGCCAGTGCCTTCGAGCACATGCCGGGTGGAGAACCAGCTGCCAAGCAGGCTTATGAAGCCTTTGGCCCAATCTTCGCGAAGAGTAGCAACGAGAGCATCCGTCAGATGGCTGATAGTTTCGCCGGCACCCTCCGACGGCTTTCGCTCCCCGGGAACCCGATGCAGCTCACTGGCACCCTGCTCGACGGGAATGCCTTCGACCAGAGCACCCTTGCTGGCAAAGTCGTCCTCGTCGACTTCTGGGCCACCTGGTGTGGTCCCTGTGTTGCTGAAATCCCCAACGTTTTAGAGCAGTATCAGAAGTACCATGCCAAAGGATTCGAAGTCGTCGGGATTAGCCTCGACCAGGATCGAAAAGCTCTGGAAAAGTTTATTGCTGACCGGAAGATTCCCTGGCCCATCCTGTTTGAGCCCTCTGAGGGAAGCGGCTGGCAGCACCCGCTGGCGACGTACTATGGCATCAGTGGCATTCCCACGGTCATCCTGATTGGACGAGACGGCAACGTCATCAGCCTCAATGCCCGCGGTGAACGGCTCGGCGAACTGCTCGCCCCGCTGTTTGAGTAGCCCACCTGTCGCCTCGAGACCGCTTCACCGGTGAACGCCTCCGCTTCTTCACAGCCCGTCATTTCACGTCGGGCCGCTGCCTTTGACTCATCGGGCATTCGCCGGGTCTTTGATCTGATGCGAACCCTGCCTGATCCGATCAACCTGTCGATCGGGCAGCCTGACTTTCCGATGCCGGAGGCTGCCTGCCAAGCGGCTTGTGAGGCAACCGTTTCTGGCCGCAATGGATATACCGCCACCCAAGGGCTCCCCGAACT
Organism: Planctomycetia bacterium; assembly: GCA_009919445.1. Classification (GTDB taxonomy): domain Bacteria; phylum Planctomycetota; class Planctomycetia; order Pirellulales; family UBA1268; genus UBA1268. Next base: position 9,929 of record RGBY01000055.1, on the reverse strand, counting down.
TCGCGAGCGACTTGAAGCAGACGTTCGACAGCAGTGCCACCAACCCGACCGGGCACTCTGCATCACCAGCGGGACCAGCGGCGCCCTGGTGCTGGCACTCATGGCCCTGATTGATCCGGGCGATGAGGTGATCTTCTTCGAGCCGGCGTTCGTCATGTACCGTCCACTCGTCGAATTCCTCGGCGGCCGGTGCGTCGTTATCGACACGGCTCCGACCTTCGCCATCGACCCCGAGCAGGTTGCCAACGCAATCAGTTCCCGGACCAAGGCCATTCTGCTCAATAGCCCCAACAACCCCACGGGGGTGGTCGTGCCCGGCGAGACCGTCAAGGCGATTGCCGAACTGGCTGAGCGGAACGGCGTCACCCTCATCAGCGATGAACTCTACCGCTGCTATTGCTACGACCGTCCGTTTGCATCGGCCGCCCACTTCAGCCACACCGCTGTTGTGCTCGATGGCTTCTCAAAATCACATGCGATGACCGGCTGGCGGGTTGGCTGGCTGCACGGCCCCCGCAACATCGTGGAAGCCTGCACGACCCTTCAGCAGTACACCTTCGTCTGTGCCCCGCAAGTTGGCCAGTGGGCTGCACTGGCTGCCCTTGACTGCGACATGAGCCAGTCACTGGCTGAGTGCCGCCGCAAACGCGACAAACTCATGGCAGGCCTGGAGAAGCACTACCGCTTCGTCAGCCCCGGCGGAGCCTTCTACCTTTACCCTGAGGCTCCTGGCGGATCAGGCAAGGCATTTGCTGAACGGGCAGTGGCGGAAGAGCAACTTCTCGTCGTGCCGGGGACCGTCTTTGGGAATGCCGACACGCACTTCCGCCTCTCCTACACGGTTTCCGACGAGATGCTCGACCGCGGCATTGCCGCACTCACTCGTCTGGCAAACTAGCCAGAATCTCACCCTCACGCTTGCACTCGAGGAAACCCTCAGGCGCTCTTGGGGCGGGCTTCCCGCAATGGCACAACAGGCTGCTTGTCTTCAACATGGGCAGCCTCAATCAGATAGCTGCTTCCCGCATTCTCGGGCAGGTCGAACATGACGTCGAGCATGACGTCTTCCATGATTGATCGCAGTCCGCGAGCTCCCGTGTCTTTCCGCAGTGCCCGCTTCGCTACAGCCAGCAGGGCGTCGTCGGTGAACTCGAGCTTGCAGTTTTCCATTTCGAAGAGTTTCTGATACTGCTTCACCAATGCATTGCGTGGCTCAAGAAGCACCCGCACGAGTGCTTCGGCGTTCAGCGGCTGAAGCGATGAGATCACCGGCAGGCGGCCGAGTAACTCTGGGATGAGGCCAAACTCGAGAATGTCATCCGAGTCGACCTGCGGAAGCAGTTCTGCCAGATCGGCATCATTGTCGATCCCACTCGGCTGACCAAAGCCGATGGCCCGCTTCCCGAGACGTCGGCCAATAATCTTGTCCATCCCGACGAAGGTCCCGCCGCAGATGAACAGGATGTTCGAGGTGTCGATTTGAATGTACTGCTGCTCAGGGTGCTTCCGCCCCCCCTGGGGCGGCACATTGGCAACGGTGCCCTCCAGCATCTTCAAGAGTGCCTGCTGGACACCCTCACCCGAAACATCGCGGGTAATCGAGACATTCTGGCTGGTCTTTCCGATCTTGTCGATTTCGTCAATGTAAAGCACCCCGCGCTGGGCTGCCTCGATATCAAAGTCGGCGGCACTCAGAAGCTTCAGCAAAAGATTTTCGACATCCTCACCGACGTAACCAGCCTCTGTCAGCGTGGTGGCATCACCAATGGCAAAGGGGACATCAAGGATCTTCGCCAGCGTCTTCGCCAACAATGTTTTGCCACAACCCGTTGGGCCAAGCAGCAGAATATTCGACTTCTCAACGTCGACGTCGCTGCCCTCGGCTCCCAGCATCAAACGCTTGTAGTGACTGTGAACAGCCACCGAAAGCACCCGCTTGGCATGATGCTGGCCGATCACGTACTGATCGAGATGCGAAACAATCTCACGGGGCGACGGAATCGATGTGAAGAGTTCTTTGCTCGTTCCCCTTCGCCGTTTTTCCTGATCTAATATTGATTGACAGAGTTCGATGCACTCACCGCAGATATAGACGTCGCCTGGTCCCTCGACGAGCGGACCGACGTCGCGGTAACTCTTGCGGCAAAACGAACAGAAGGCGTTTTTCTTCGTCGTTCCGCCGGTACCACGGCGTCCAATCCCACTGGCGTCTTTTCCGGTTGGCATCGATTCAGTTCCTCCTGTCCTCAGATTGATTCCTCTCCGCAGATGCAGGAGGCAACTCAGACGAACCTTCCTGCGCGGAACGCGCAGAAGGATCGACGAGTGTTCTTATTCTTCGGTATTCATCATCGTCCAGGACACCTCGATCCCGGAGATTTTTATATTGAGCCAAATCGTGCTCCCACGTTTCGTCGCAACCGCCACGACCGGCACCCGACCCACGAACTGTTTCGCGGGTTGCGACGATCAGGGCGATCCCTCCGGCCACGAGGGCCACCAGGAGCAACGCGCTTATCAAAAATGAAACCACCGGCGTGCCTTCCTCATTTCGCTCGATGCCAAACTCCGCCAAACACCGGCCACCGCAGCCTGAAGCCAGACCCCAAACGCTCGCTTGGCCCGAATTATCGACGCAGCCTTCCCCGCCTGCCCAGCCCAATCGGAAGCGGCCCGCTTCAGCATCTTCTCATTTTATCGAAAAGGCACGATTTTCTGAAAGAATCGGTCGATACCGACGGTGAGGACTGTACACCGCTCCCGGGAAGGATCCATGGCTCTTACGAACCGACGCCGGCTCAACTGCTGGATCACCAAACTGGCCTGCTTTTCGGTGAGTCTCCTGGGGCCTTCTGTCTCATGGGCAGCCCCAGGGAGTCCGGCCAACCTGCCAGAATTGGTCAGAACCACCCAGCGGGTCTTTGCCATCCCGTTTCGACTGCCCAAGCCAGCCACAGCCGACGCGGCTGCCCAGCGGGTTGAAATGAGCGTCTCTCAAGACTTCGGCCTCACGTGGCAGGTTGCGGGAAGTGCCTCACCCCAGGAGTCATCGATACCCTATCGGGCCGGTGCCGACGGCGAATACTGGTTTCGCATCCGCGCATTCGACAAGCAGGATCACGCCCGAGGCAGCGAAGGCCCCGACGTTCGCGTGCTTGTTGATGCCGCTCCACCCCGGCTCGATGGCCGCGTCTGGAAGGGCGAAGATGGTGAAATCATTTGCCGGTACGCGGCAGCCGATGACTCGATCAACATGGAGCAGGTTCGTCTGGAGTACCGTCAGGGCAACACTCCCTGGAAGTCGGTCGCTGCCCAGCCTGTCCTTTCTCGGCAATCCCCAGCTCATCTTGTTGGGGAAGAGATCTGGTGGGCTGGCCAAGATGTCAACGACCTGACGGTCCGAATTACAGTGGCCGATTCGGCAGGCCACACCACGACCAGGCAGTTTTCTCTCCTGCCCTCCGACCCGGGCATTTCACAGGCCGCGTTGGCCCGAGAGATCCAATCCCCTGCCCTCCCGGGAGAAACAGCATCGCTGGCAGAAGAACACGGCCGCAAAACACAGTCCGTCGTAGTTACCGCTGGCCAGGACCTCAGCCATCACAGTCAAGTCACCAAGGGCCGTTGGCAGGCCGATACCACTGCGACCTGGACAGGCGGTGAGCCTCTCCCCCAATCGGCACTTGCGTTTCCCGTCGCCTCATCCCACGCCCAGGCCAGCAACAGTCACCGGGTGGAACGACCCATGATCAAGGTGGCACCACCGACACTCGCTGAGGCCGTCACCAGCCCGACCGGCGTGCCGGCAGCATATCGGGGAAAACCCTTGCATCTCATGCGGTCTCGAGAATTCATGTGGGACTACAACTTTCAGGCTCCTGACGACCTGCATGGGCCGTTTCGCGCCGAACTCTGGATCACTCTCGACGCCGGTGGCTCATGGCAACGTGCCGCCGTCGATGATGACATCGTCAGCCCCATCGCTGTCACCTTTCCCGGGGACGGGCTTTATGGATGCCGTCTCGAGATCGTCCGCGACACACCGGGCGAGCCAATCGCACCGCAGTCTGGTGCGGCTCCGGCAGCCTGGATCGGCGTCGATGAGACTCCTCCACAGGTCAGTACCCTCGAAGTGAGACCAGTCGACGATGCTGCCTCAGGTGATTTCCTCATCGATTACCGCTGCGAGGATCCACTTGGCCTGCCTGATAGCGTGCGGCTGTCCTACTCGCCTCATCCAACCGGCCCGTGGGCAACCATCGTGACCGACCAGCCTGCAACGGGAAGCTACCGCTGGCAGCCACATCGGTCACTTCCCGGTCAAGTCTTCGTGCGGGTAGAAATGTCTGATGCCGCCGGCAATGTGGGGGAAAGTGTCTCTCCACAGCCTGTCACCGTACGAACGGCACGTTTTGTCGGCACCCTTGGCAGTCCCCGACTGCCGGATCACCGGGCCGACAACCGCTAGCCCAGCGGCAACCGGGCTCATCTGGATGATGGCCAGGACGAACGCTCTCGAACCGGCCGTCTGACCCGCTACACTGTCTGGCTGATCAAGCCGTTCTCCAGGCCAGCAGGACATTGGCGGTGGCAAAGAAATCAGTCGGCCCCTGTGGCCTCGACCTTCTTCTTGATGCTGAGGCATTCACTGCGGCCCTTGAAGCCGTTCGTGGAGGTCCCTCGCTGGTCATCCTGGTTGGGGAAGATGCCTTTCTTAACCGGCACCTTCTGGCACGTCTTCGTGACCGGCTCTGCCCTGATGAAGAAGATTGGGCCTGGGCCTGGCGAGAGTTTTCAGGAGACGAACAGCCCGATCCTAGAGATGTGCTCGATGAGGCTGCGACGGTGCCCATGTTTGCTACCGCCACCCGGGTTGCGGTGGTGCGGCGAGCCGATGGCTTTGTCTCGGCCTGTCGGAACATTCTGGAGACCATTGCCGATCGCCCGCGCGGGAACCGGGGCCTCGTCATTCTTGAGGTGCGAAGTTTTCCGGCAACGACCCGACTGGCCAAGGCAGTTGGACGACATGGATTGGCCATCGACAGCAGCATCCCCGCCAGCTTCAACCTCGCCCGTTGGCTGCAGGCCTGGGCGAAGCAGACACATCAGGTCGAACTCCCAACAACAACTGCCTCACGGCTGCTGGAACGCCTGGGAAATGAGCTCGGCCAGATCGATCAGGCCATCGCCAGCCTCGCAGCGGCTCTGCCCAAGTCCGGCCCACGAAAGATCACCCCAGAGGCCGTTGATACGATCGGTGGATCAGGCACGCAACGAACAGCCTGGGAAATGCTCGATGCCGCTGCTGCTGGCAGAACGGCTGAGGCCATCGCCCTGCTTGCCAGCCTGCTCGAGGCTGGCGAAAACCCCATTGGTCTGGCGGCGCAATCTGCGTCGGTGTTTCGACGCTATGCAACAGCAGCCCGGCTGCTGGCCGGCCCAGATAGGCCGGCGGGAATCCCGGCAGCGTTACGGGAAGCTGGTGTCGCCTCGTGGCCAAAGGCACTCGCCGAAGCGGAGCGGGCTCTCAGGCATCTTGGCAGCCAGCGGTGCCGGCAGCTTCCTGCCTGGCTGGAAGCCACTGACCGCAGCCTAAAAGCCGAGGCTTCCCGAGGCCTACGGGCCAGGCTGGCCCTCGAGCGATTCTTCTGCAAGATGGCAGGATCGGCACCACCTGTGCCATCCCGGCCTCCCCGCCGCCCTGCCCCATGACCCTTGAGGATGACGATGACTGACGCTTCGACGACGCTTCACCCCGCTTCCCCGGAACGCTGGAGCAACCCGCTGGCGTCACGCTATGCATCCTTTGAGATGGCGGAAATCTGGAGTGACCCGCACCGCTACGGTCTCTGGCGTCGTGTTTGGCTGGCACTTGCCGAAGCCGAGGCCGAACTCGGCCTCCCGATCACGCCCAACCAACTCGACGAGATGCGGGCCCACCTCGATACCGTCGACTTTGCAAAGGCAGCCGCCTACGAGAAGCAGACACGGCATGACGTCTTTGCCCATCTGCATACCTTCGGGGACGACTGCCCGGCAGCCCGCCCAATCCTGCATCTCGGAGCGACAAGTGCCTTTGTCACCGATAACACCGACCTGCTGCTTCTCGGTGAGTCGCTTGCTCTGGTAGCGGCTCGACTCGCAACGGTCATTGAACGGCTGGCCGACCGGGCCCGCGAAAACCGCTCCGTCATCTGCCTCGGCCGCACCCACCTGCAGCCGGCACAGCCGACCACCATTGGCAAACGCATCTGCCTCTGGATTCAGGACCTCTTACTCGATCTTGAAGAAGTCCAGCACCGTCGCCACCTGCTGCGGGCTCGCGGCGCCAAAGGCACCACTGGCACTCAGGCAAGTTTCCTGGAACTCTTCGATGGCGATCACGCCAAGGTCCGCGAGCTTGACCGGCTCGTCTCACAGAAACTTGGGTTTGCATCGTCCTATGCTGTGACAGGCCAGACCTATCCGCGGAAAGTTGATTCACAGGTGCTGGCGTCACTAGGCGGCATTGCTGAATCGACCCATAAGGCGGGCAATGACCTGCGGCTCGCTGCTGCCTGGGGCGAACTTGAAGAGCCTTTCGAAACCGACCAGGTCGGTTCATCGGCAATGCCCTACAAACGAAACCCGATGCGAGCCGAACGCATGTGCGGCCTCGGCCGCTTTGTCATGGGGATGCAGGCCACCGCAAGCCAGACAGCAGCCGTGCAATGGTATGAACGAACACTCGATGACTCTGCCCCACGCCGGCTGGTTCTCCCCCAGGCCTTCCTGGCAACCGATGCCCAACTGGTGATCTACGCCAACATCGCCGGCGGCCTTGTCGTGTTACCCGGAAGCATTCGTCGCAACCTTGAGCAGCACCTCCCCTTCCTCGCCAGCGAGCGGCTCCTGATGGCAGCGACGACTGCGGGGGGCGATCGGCAGGAGTTGCACGAGGCCATTCGTCGGCACAGCCACGCCACCACCGCCCGCATGCGGGAAGGGGCTGACAATGATCTGATTGAACGGCTCAGTGGCGATCCACTTTTCGCTGGTGTTGATCTGGCTGCTGCCATGAAGGTGGAAGGCCTTGAAGGTAGGGCCGCCGTGCAGGTGGAGGAATTTCTTGACGGCCCTGTCAGGGATGCCCTTGCCAGTTGTGCTGAGCGGGCTACGGATAGTGAATTGCGGGTCTAACGGCCTGAAGCCTGCCGGCAGCCCCCTGCCCTCTTTCCACCTCCATAGCCGTCTTCCGTTCAGGAAAACATGAAACTGCCAGGGATGGTCGGGGGTGCCACTCGTCACATACTGCTGTGGCAGACGCTTCCCAAAGTCTCAGTCTGCCGCTGCCTCAGTCCGCCACGGGGTTTATCGGCCATGCTGCTGCAGGCGAACCTTTGGCTCAGCCTGGAGGCTCCGCATTTCTTCACGGAATTCCTCCGGAGTCATCCTGATCTGGCGTTCGAAACGCAGCCGCTGCGTACCCCACTGAGCAGCAGCCACCACGGCTGCCGCTGCCAGAAATACCCAGAGAAACCGCTCCGCAGCGGTGGCAACACGCCCCGCCTCTTCAAAAGAAAAGCCTTCGGCGGTGATCGGCAGTGGCTGTCCCATTGCCGCCACCAATGGACCGGCTGCCCACCATACCGTCCCCAGCAAAATGCTGAGTGCCACAGCTGAGAGAATTCCACGGCCCACGGAGAGCCAGGAAAAAATTCGCCGGAATCCAGCGGCCGGGGAAATTCGCCCGCCATGCAATGCGGCCCGACTAAGCCGCCAGGCCGCCCCATCAAGAAGCAATCGCATCCCAATGAGAATCGTGGTTGCCGCCGATACCAGCAAGACGGTTGGCAACACGAGTGACAGCCAGACGCTGGTGTCAGCCCCCCCCTGCCCCGCACCTGTCGCTGACTTAATGGCTGTCAGAGCAGCTGCCGCCGTTGCCCGTGCCCAAGCGGGCAATGCGGCCAACACGAGCACGGCCAGCGCCGGCCAGACAAGCACCGCTGCAGTAGGCGCGAGCCCCTGCTCACGAGCCTGCTCTCGGCGTCGCGGTGTCGCGGGAATGGTCCGGTCAGCATTGGCCATCAACGTGACTCCTTATCAGGAACAGTGGCTTGCTCAGGACCGGCGAACTGGCCTCTGTCTACTGGACGGCCGACTGACTCAAATGTTGTCTCAAGTGGCCTCATCATCACCCTGCCAACCTCACCAGACCACTGCTGACTGCCAGCAATCAGCCCTCCGAGCAGGACGACCGCTGCGATCCCTTGAAGGACCCCTGGGCCGGGCGTAAACGCCACGGAACGGAAACAAATGGCTGCCGCCACATGGGTGGTCACGACTGCCACCAAAACCGGAAGCGCGACCGCAAGTGCCAGTCCCAGGCAGAGTGACGGCAGGTGAATGAGTCGCTCAAGAAACGGACTGCCGAAAACGTCCCCAGGAGCAGATGCCTCTCCCACCGGAAGGATCCAAAAACTGTCGAGCAGGCCTGCGACCGCCGCCTGCTGCCCACCGGCTGCCACGAATGCTGCCAGCCCCAGCCAGCCACAAAGTCGCGCAACACCTGGTCCACCACTTCCGCCAGGCGTGAAGGCGTCGGCCCAGTTGAGTCCGGCAACAGACGCCAGCATGCTGCCGGCCATTTCAGCAACGGAAACAACCATTGCGACTGCCAGCCCCAGCCCACAACCGACGAGCAGCTCTGCCGCGAGGGTCGGTACGAGGCTCGGGGAATCGACCGTGACTCCCCGCAGTGCGGCAAGCACTGCCGCTGGTGTTGTCGCCACGCCAATGATTACGACGACCCCAAGCCGCAGTCCGACCGTCACGCCGGGAAAGAGACGCATGCCGCCAGCCAGAAGCATGCCACCTATTCTGGCCAGAACGCCGATGACCACCACCGCGAGAATCTGCCAATCGACCGCCGGATCTGCCGCGAGGCCGAGAGCCTGTGTGACCGAAAGCGAGAGCTGCATCAGACGGCACTCCTTTCTAGGGCATCAACAGACTCGACTGGAACAAGTCGACAAACCGTTCCACCATCCAGCCACCAGCCAAAAACAGGACTGTCAGCATGACTGCGAGCCGCGGCACCATGCCGACGAGTGGTTCATGAATTCCTGTCGCCGACTGCAGCAGGCCAACAATCAGAGCAACACCAAAGCCTGCCAACAGGGCCGGAAGGAGCACAATGCCCCCTTCCACCAATGCGGCACGGACAAGATGAATGAGATCGATCTCCGCCATCAGATTCATGCCTTTAGGGGGATGCCACAAAACGGACGCCATCGAGGAGCCCACGAACCACCAGCGACCAGCCATCGGCCATGACAAAAACGAGAAGTTTCAGCGGCAGGGAGACCAGCGTCGGCGGCAACATGACCAGGCCAGTGGAAACCACCAGCGTCGCCACCACGCAGTCCAGCACCAGAAATGGCAGGAGGATCCGAAAGCCAATCATGAACGCAACTTCCAACTCACTGACCAGAAACGCTGGCAACAGGACCTCCAGCGGGATGTCGTCATAACTGCTGACTTGCTGGGGACCATGTGGATGCCGACGCAGGAACATGGCAATCGTCTCTCGATTGTCTGCCTCTTCGATCTGAGCAGCCATCCACCGCCGGACCGGCAGGCTGCCCTGTTCATAAGCCTCCTGAAAGGAGAGTGTGCCAGCCTGATACGGTTCCACCCCCGCCCGATAAGCGGCGGTCCAGATCGGCCACATGACCAGGGCCGATAAAAACAACGCTAATGATGTGAGGATCTGGGTGGATGGCAGGTTGGTGGTTCCGAGTGCCTGACGGGTCAACGACAAGACAACCGACATCCTCACAAAACAGGTCGTCATCAGGAGAACAGCAGGGGCGAGGCTCATGACTCCGAACGTCAACGCAGCCGGTAGCAAGCGATCAGCCCAACGGCGATCAAACCAAGACGGA
>RGBY01000540.1 GCA_009919445.1 Planctomycetia bacterium | reverse complement strand
AGCCGTCACGGCCCCTGAACTGTTCTGGAGAAATCGCCGGGTGCTCATCGCAGGAGGCACCCAGGGCTTTGGGCTGGTTCTGGCTCGACAACTGGTCCGCCGTGGGGCTGACGTCATGGTGGTCGGTCGCTCATCAGCCGGGGTGCGGCGGGCCATCGCTGAATGCGAGGCGGCAGCAGCCCCGGGGTCAGGCAGTCGGGTCTATGGGCTCGCCGCTGACCTCGGGCGTTCTGGTGAAGGCGACCGTGTCGTCGCCAGTTGCCTTGAACACCTGGGTGGCCTCGACACACTTGTTTTTTGTATCGGCCAATCGAGCCGGACCGCGATGCTCACCTTGCCCGTGGACGACCTGCGTCGGGCCGTTGAGGCCAACCTGATGACAGCTGTCGAGATCAGTCAGGCTGCGGCAGAGCCAATCAGTCAGGCTGCTGGCCGGATGGTTTACATCGGCAGCCTGGCGGGCAAACTCGTCACGCCCGGCATGGCCGCCTATGCAGTGGGCAAATCGGCCCTGGCGGCTTTTGTCGATGCCATCCGTCTCGAGGTCGAGGCCAAAGGCGTCCGCGTTTTGCTGGTAAGCCCCGGCCCGATTCGGCGGAAGGCCGTTACCAGTGAGTCGTCAGACTCGCCGGGGTTCCATCGGTATGATGACGATGTGGCTCGCCATGGGCTGGCTGAAGATCTGGCTCAACCCGGCGGGGGCGCCGCAATCCGTCTGCTTGACCCCGAAAAGCTTGCCACTGAGATTCTGGATGCCTGCCGTCGAGGCGTCCCTGAATTGACAAGGCCCTGGAAGGCCGGGCTGTTGGCAGGCATCATTGAATGGTGCCCGACCTGGGGCAGGCAATTTCTCGCCCGCTTCACTGCCGACCGCTGAGTTTCCGTTCAACTGCCCGTATCTATTACTGCCACGAACACCGATGTCACATGATAGCGGAGGGCGGCTGAATCCGGCAGAGTCGCCTGCCCGTCCGGGTCAAAATGGCTGCTTAACGACGCGCCAAACGGCTCATGATCTGTCCCCTGGGCCTCGCAGGGGCGCCGCTGCTTGCTTCAGGGCCTTTCGGGCCTCGGCCAGTCGTGCCGGATCCTCAACCTTGCTCCCAACCGACAGGTCGACCACATGGAAGGCGTCCACAATCTGGTCGAGGTATGTACTTATCTTGGCCGATCGCACTGAAAACCCATGCTCGTAGAGCGT
>RGBY01000539.1 GCA_009919445.1 Planctomycetia bacterium | reverse complement strand
GCCCCTGACTTTGTTGTTCATGCCGGCGACATCGAGTACTACGACAAGCCGGATCCCTGGGCACTGACCAAAGAACTGATGCGGTTCAAGTGGGGCCGGCTCTTCGCCCTGCCGGTCAACCGTGGCTTCTATGGCCGCACAACGAGCTACTTCATCAAGGATGACCACGACACGCTCGCCGATGACTGCTGGCCGGGGCAGACCTATGGGTCGGTGTCGTTCGCGGAAGGAGTCCGGCTGTTCAATCACGAGCAGTTCCCCAGCCGCGATCCGCGGTATGCGAACATTCGCTGGGGCCGCGATCTGGAGATCTGGGTGCTGGAGGGCCGGGACTACCGCAGCCCCAACACGATGCCGGACGGGCCTGAGAAGTCGATCCTGGGGCCGCAGCAGAAGGCCTGGCTGCTCAAGACCCTGAAGAAGTCGGACGCCCGCTTCAAGCTGGTTTTCAGTCCGACGCCCATTGTCGGCCCGGACCGAAAGAATAAACGGGACAATCATGCCAATGAGGTCTTTGCCTGGGAGGGCCGGGAACTGCGGAAGCGGTTCAGTGCAATCCCGGGCGTGATCGTCTTCTGTGGCGACCGGCACTGGCAGTACGCTTCGACCGATCCCGAAACCGGCCTCTGGGAATTCGGCTGCGGGCCCGGCAGCGAAAAGCACCAGCTTGGCTGGAAGCCGGGTGACGAGTGGCCCGAGCACCGGTTCCTGCGAGTGGCGGGAGGCTTTCTGTCGGGGGAACTTGCCTATCCGACGCCTGAACAGCAGACCCTCACAATCTGCCATCGCAACGTTGCCGGTGCGGAACAGAGCCGGTTTGTGTTTCCTGCGTCCTGGTCGCGTAATCGATAGGCAGACCGTCTTCCAGCACCGCAGTAATCTCGGGCAGATCTGCCGCCGAATAGCAAGTGAGTGAAAGTGTCTGCTGCCAGAGGCGGCTGCTGCACAAGCGTCGCAGCCTGGGACACAGGTCCTTTCGGCTGCTTAAGATGCTTGGCTCGATTTTGGTTCGCCTTATTGCGAACCATTCACCGGTTTCATCTGACCAATCGGCACCGGACGACCGAGCCACTCGTGGAGGCACTCGTCCATGGCTGCCATCGGGATTACCAACGCTGTCGGCGTGACCGTTCCGCCGAACATGGCCGACTATGACGCCACCTGCCGGGCCTTCTCCTGGCGGGAGTCACTGCGTCAGCTC
>RGBY01000538.1 GCA_009919445.1 Planctomycetia bacterium | reverse complement strand
CCGACACCAGCCCGACAGCCTACGAGCGATATGTCGACAGTTTGCTTGCTAGTCCGCATTACGGTGAGCGGATGGCGATTGAGTGGCTCGATGCTGCTCGTTATGCCGACAGCCATGGCTATCAGACGGATTCAAGTCGATCCAACTGGCCCTGGCGTGACTGGGTGATCGACGCGTTTAATCGAAACCTCTCTTTCGATCAGTTCACGATTGAACAGCTTGCCGGTGACATGCTGCCAGAAGCTTCGCGTGATCAAATTATTGCGACAGGTTTTAACCGAAACCATCGTATCAACGGTGAAGGGGGCATCATCGCCGAAGAGTGGCGGGTTGAGACGGTCATCGACCGCGTGGAGACCACCGGGCAGACCTGGCTGGGCCTGACGGTTGGCTGTGCCCGCTGTCACGACCACAAGTATGACCCGCTGACCCAGCGAGAGTTTTATTCCCTCTTTGCTCTGTTCAACAATGTGCCAGAAAGCGGCACGGTCATGGGGCTAGGGAATCGAAACGGGGGAAATGCAGACCCGGTCTACCGTATTCCCGATGATGCCCAGCGGGCTAAGTTGGCCAAGCTGGAACAGGTGGTGGCTGATGCCCAGGCGGCGGTTGCTGCCGAGGAAAAAAATATTGGCAGCTTCGTCCAAGAGTGGGCAGCTGAGGCGCGGGTTTCGCTCGATCAAGCGGCTGAGGTCTGGCAGCCCTTTGAGCCACTCGAACTGGCCAGTGCAGGCGGTGCCAGCTTTCGCCGTAGCGAGGACGGGTCGTGGCTGGTGGAGGGCACCAATCCGCCGCAGGATAGTTACACCTTCGAGTCACTCATTCCTTCTGGCACGTTTGGTGGGTTTCGTCTGGAACTGTTGCCAACAGACGGACTCCCTGGCGGGGGCTTTGGTCGGGGTGGAAACGGAAATGTTGTCGTCACCAGGGTCGAGGCCGAAATTGATCCACCCGGGGATGGAAAGTCGATTCCAATCCGTTTCGTGCGGGCAGACGCAACCTACTCCCAGAAGAGTTGGGAGGCGGCCAAGGTGCTCTCTGGCAAGAAAGGCGAGGGCTGGGCAATCGATGGCCACAACCAAGACATCACGCAGCCGCGACAGCTTGCCCTGTTTCCTGAGAAGCCTGTCGTCGTGCCGCAGAATGCCCGGCTGGTAGTCACCGTTCGGCACGAATCCCAGTTTGTTCACCATACCAGCGG
>RGBY01000537.1 GCA_009919445.1 Planctomycetia bacterium | reverse complement strand
ACTACATCAAAGAAACCCACAAGAAACTTGAGAAGTTAAGAGACGACATCTCAACCGACCTAACGTGTAACTACATGCATGATAAGGCCTGCAACGGTCCTAGCTATGCTCGGTCCTATATCGAAGATATCAAGTATCGATTGAACGCAATCCAATGTGATTTGGACAAGGTAGCAAATCGCAAACTTTGGGAGTCAGAGCAATGAGCGAACAAGTAGAAGTCAAACTATGCCATCAATGCTCGTGCGGCGTTGCTTACGATGATTGGACGCACCTAGATGCGCATCACGACCAAGAAACCACCGACGGAAGGCCCGTCATCACTTGCGGCAGGGAGACCTGATTCAACAACCGCCCAGGCCTCCAGTGGTGACAAGCCCGGCTGCCGCAGACTTCGAAAACGCTCGAAGCGTTCAGCAGCAACCGTCCCGCTGGGAGTCAGCCCGGCCAGCAACTTGTCGATGGCCGCACCGGCCTCCCTACGAATGCGATTGGCTTCGATCGTTGTTGTCGTGCGGCCCGCACCTGCCACCCGCGGAGAGAGTCTTGCGGGATGGTCCACCGTCCAGATCACCCGCTTCGTCGGCAAACCTGTCAGCATCGGCGGCTCAAACAGCACCGGTTCGCCCTCCATCACCTCGGTGCCGATCTCGCCAGCAAAGACAGCCACGATCTCCCGGGGCCAGGGACTGGGCCGCAGTGTGATTGTCCAGACATCATCCGGCCCTTCACGGCCCGGCACTGCCGGCTGCACCTCTCTGCCATCAACCAGCAACTCAAACAGGCGAAAGCCTTCCGGAAGTCGCAGCCCCACTGCCGACCGGCTGGTCGTCAGATCAAAGCGACCAATACCCGACAGCCGGCCCCGCTCATCGATCACGATTTCAATGTCAGCCAATTCGACCGCTGCCTGGAAGCTCCCCGGTCGGACGGTCGCGACAGGACGATTGGCAGGCAACGGGCTGCCCACGCCTTCTCGCCGCAGTTCCGCTGACGGACGATCACCCGGGCCGCTCGTGCGATAGGACCAGGCTGCGTTATTCACCGGCAGGTCGATCCTCCAGGTTGCAACGCCAGTTGCTGCTTCAACTGCTACACCGGAGATCGGTTCAGCCTCGGCTGGCTGTTGCGCACCAGCAACACGTCCCGGGTTTTCCGGAGCCTCAAAAAACTCAGGGGATCCCTGACCGGCAGCATCCGA
>RGBY01000536.1 GCA_009919445.1 Planctomycetia bacterium | reverse complement strand
CAGTGACGCGGCTCGTCGCGGGCGAGACTCGCATCTTCAACCAGCAGCTCGGCCTGCCGTTTGAGTGATTTCAGCCTTGAATTCGGCAACCTGCTACGACGACAACGGCCTTCGCTGGAACGCGAAAGCAGCGACCAACCCCGTAACCACCAGTGTCGCAGGGTTGGCGTTGCCGACAGCCCAATCACACAGTGGCGTAGAAGTAGAATTCGACAAGCGCAATTCCCACTGGAACGGCGGTTGCAGCAACTGCGAGCTGCATGACACTCCTCGCCGCCTTCGGTCGATGTCGCACGATTTGTTCACACAACACAATTACAAACGTCACGAGGGCGAACTTGAACAGCATCATCCCTCGAAACCCATGATGGGTCAGCACTGCAGCGGCAATCGGATTGGCCTCCATGCCGCCGAGCAGCAGAATCAATCCTGTGCAGATTGCATCTAAGGCCGACACGGCAACATACCCCGCATACGCTACGGGGAGGTGCAAGGCTTCCCGTCCGCCACTGGCCCGGAACCATCTCCGCAAGGACAGGGAATCTCCCCGAAATGCCACCCCCGCCCAGCCAAGCATTTGCGTCGTCGCCATCATCCACCTCGTAGAGTGAACGCAACAGACTTCACCAGCAAATTCTTAAACTCGAAAGGTGCAACTCCTGTGCCAGTTGCTCACAGGCACGTTGTGAGCGTAAATAATTCGATTGTCACGACGGTGGACAAATGAGTTTGTACGCACGGCAACAGAAAAGTGCCTGCAAACTAAGCAGGCTCTGTTTCCGTTCCCCCAGAGCAGCCAGACGAAGTTTTTCAAGCTGGGTAAATCAGGAAAACATGTTTGTTTTTCCCAAGTGTCTGACGGCATCTCCTCAACGCAGAATGCTGCTGCCAGCTCGCAGACTGTTCATAACGTCTGCCGCCAGAGGATGTGGCGATCGGGAATACCGGAAAACCCTCGGCTTTTCCGGTTGTTGCCCAAGTAGACTGTCGTCCGCGCCCATTGGCGGGCAGGGGCCATGGACAGCTAGCCCTCGACCAGCTGGCCGGCTGAGGCTGCCTGCTCTTCAGCCCGCAGCTGATCAAGCGGTTCGATGATCTCGTCAAGCCGATCATTGAAGAGGTCACCGATCAACAGGTCGGTCACGTGGCCCCGCAGGTGCGGGAACCGCTTGACGAACTTGCCGAAGTTGAAGCCGTCATAAAACTC
>RGBY01000535.1 GCA_009919445.1 Planctomycetia bacterium | reverse complement strand
CAGCCGGTGCGGAAAACGATGCGGTTCGGCTAATTCTTGACGGCTGCTGCATTCGCGGCCGCTCACATCATGGCATTTCGCTTTTTTGGGGGTAGCTACCGATGCTCTACCAACGCTCAGGGACAACCCGGCCGGTGGCCAAGCAGATTCGGCCGGCCGCTTCTACGTTGATTGAACTGCTTGTGGTGATCGCCATTATCGGTGTGCTCGTCGGCCTGCTGCTGCCGGCCGTTCAGGCGGCCCGGGAGGCGGCCCGCCGGTCGTCATGCGGCAACAACTTGAAACAGCTCGGCCTGGCCATGCACAGCTTTCTCGATGCTCATCAGCGTTTTCCCCCGGGCAGCATGCTGGGGAAAGGTCAGTGGGGATTGAGTTGGATTGCCGCAATTCTGCCGCAGCTGGAAGAGGAGACGATGTTCGGCAAGCTTGAGGTTCAAACCCTCTGGTCGACAGGTGACAGCCTGGGCATGAACAACTCTGGCTCGACGGCGAAGCAGGCGGCCTTGAAGGGCTTCCGCAATCCCATGCTGGTCTGCCCGTCGAGCCCAATTCCGAGTGTTGAAGCGATCAGCTACGGCGAATCGCTCCGGGCGAGCTATGCGGGCATCATGGGGGCGAGCGACACGGCGTGGGGGGCCCCATCCGACCGTTGCCCCGATAGCTTGATCAGTCACGCCGTTTACGATCGCTGCGACTGTTCCAACGGCGTTTTGCCGCTTCCTTTTGATGAGGCCACGTACAAGTCCCTCAAGGCCGCCGCTGACAGCAATGGCGGCAATGGGCCGGTGTTCAACACAGGTGTGAAGCCGGCCCAGATCACCGACGGGCTTTCGCATGTCCTCGTGATCGGTGAGCAGTCGGACTGGGGGGTCGACGCCGACGGTGACCAGAACGAATGTCTCTCCGGAGGGCAATTCGGCTGGGCGATGGGCGGGTTTATTCACGGCAACCATTTTCCGAATGGCCAAACGCATAATCTGACCCGGGTTGAGCGGACGATCGGCACCCGGTTGTGCAGCAAGACGAATGCGTCCGGTCGGAGCAACATCGACAGCAAAATCGCCTTCCGCTCGGCCCATGGCGATGGTGCTCAGTTCGCCCGGGCCGACGGCTCGGTCGGCTGGGTTGCCGAGTCGATCAACCCCACCACCTACAAATTGCTGGCTATCCGCGACGACGGGCAGCCGACCGGAAATGAGTAGACCGATGGGAGGACGCGTCATCAC
>RGBY01000534.1 GCA_009919445.1 Planctomycetia bacterium | reverse complement strand
CGCCGTCGGCGAGACGTTCAAGACATCGGTGGTCAGCGTCAACGTGTTGTTTCCGGCAGTCAGCGACGAGCCGTTGCCCACATTCAGTTGGCCACCGGCAGCAACCGTGATCGTGGTGTTTTCAACAAAAGTGACATTGGCCGAGGTGTTGCCCACGCCGATGTCGAGGCTGCCCTGCTCAACCTTCACGGTTCCGTTCTGGATCGTGACATCGCCCTCCGCCTGGGTGGCTGCCGTGCCGGTCTTCGTGACGAGGGTGTAGCTGTTGAGGGCGAGCCCGCCCGAGACCAGAACGTTGGCACCAGCTGGGGCCAAATTGTTGTTGGTGGAATCGAGCGTGGCGTTGGCCAGCAGCGAGATGTCGTTAAAGGTAATTGCCGATCCGTTGGTGGCGAAGGTGCCTCCCAGCTGCGACAGCGAAACGTTTGGTGCCGTTATGCCACCCGGCACAAACGTGCGATCGGTCTCGTCATTACCGATGCCGAGCACGCCGGTGTGCTGGAAATTCGCCGCTCCCAGCGTGTTGTTCGTGCCGGTCAGGCTGACGTTGAAGTTGCCCGGAGCAGAGACAAGTGAGGCAATGGCCGTGTTGCCACCAAATTCAACCTCGCCCGTTGTGTTGGCGTCACCAACCGTCAGTGTGTGGTTGCCGCTGACCTCGGAGCCAAAGCGAATAAGGCCAGCTTCAGGTGTGTAGGTGCCAAGCTGGACGCTTTTGAGCCCACTGGTACCAGTAGCGATGTAGACCAGTTCGCCATTGGTTGCCAGCGAAAGCCCTTGTGAACTCGGCACGGCAAGTGAGCCCGCGTTTGTCTGGTTGCCAATGTCAGTGATGTTGGCGACCTGCAGGCCGTTACTGCTGGTCACGTACAGGAAGTTGCCGTCGGAAGACAGGATGGAAGAATCGGCATCGCCCGACGTCGCGAACGACTCAATCTGCTGAGGAGCTGACGCATTTGAGACGTCAACCGTCAGTAAACCGTTGCCCGAAGCTGCCACGAATACATAGTTGCTATCTGCCGCCAGCGTCACACCAACGGCCAGATTTGCGGGGGTGCTGAGATTGTCGGTGACAAGACTTCCAACGGGAGACGGCGACGAAGGATCGCTCACATCAAAAATTTGCAGACCACCTGCCTGTGCAGCTACGTAGGCATACTTCCCGTCTAGCGACACGACGACGTCACGGGCGAAGCCACTCATCCCGGCACTCCCGACTATCTGCGGAT
>RGBY01000533.1 GCA_009919445.1 Planctomycetia bacterium | reverse complement strand
TAAATGGCACCTGCATGGTCTCACCGCCACCGACCGGGGTTGCCGTAACCGTAACCACGAACTGGTCTCGCTCTTCTCGCTCTTCAAAGTTCAGCGGCGTTTCCGCTCGCAGGTACAGCCCGCCGGCAACCACTTCAAACCGGCTGGCAGCCGGGCCTGACAGCCCCAGCTCATACCGTTCATCGATGCTTGGCGTGACCACAATATCGGCCAGCTTGATGCGGCCAGCTGTCGAGGTGTTTTCTGGCAATGTTGGAATTACCCGGGCGAGGCTCAGTGCCGCTGACCGTGGGGTTATCGGGGCTGCGGCTAACTCAGACTCGACAGAGAATGGCGTCGGCAGCGAGACATCCAGCAGCCTCAGGCCAGCATTCCAATCGGCGACAAGTGTCTGCCGGCCGTCACGTGCGACAGCCAGATCACTGGCATAGCCCGGAGTGTCGATTGTGGCAACCAGCCGTGGCTGTTGAGGATTGGATAGATCGACCAGTTGCAGGCCGGCGCCGCTGCCAGCCACATAGGCCAGTCGTCCCAAGCGAGCAAAGGCGACCGACACGGCTGAGCCGGCGGTATCAAGGCGGCCGATGGCGGTGGCTGTCGCAGGTGTTTCGACATTGAGCACCGTCACACCAGCACCAGAGTCAGCCACAAGAGCCAAATTTCCTTCAGCCGACAGGCTGATGCCCACCGCGATGCCAGCAGTCTCAATCACTCGAACAGCCGCTGGTGACGACGGCGTTGAGACATCCAGCACCCGCACACCGGCTCCACCATCAGCTACAAACAGCGTGTTGCCGTCGGCTGACAGGGCCAGGTCGCGGGCATCACCCGGGGTGTTCACGCGGCGGACAAGCCGGGGGGCAGACGGAGTTGAGACGTCGACGATCACCACGCCCTCGCTGCCGTCGGCGACGAAGGCCAGGCTCTTATCCGCCGACAGGATGACAGCCGAGGCGGTACCAGTCGTGTCAAACTGGCTGACCTGCCTGATGGCTGCCGGGTCAGCCACGTTCAGCACGAGCAGGCCGGCCGACCCGTCAGCAACAAACAACAGCCCCTCGGGCCCAGTGGCCACATCAAAGGCCGAGCCCGGCGTTTTAAAGCTGCCAGCCACTCGCGGCTGGTCAGGCTGCAGCAGATCAATCACATGCACCCCTGCACCGCGGTCAGCCACGAAGGCTGCCCGGCCGTGCGGGGCGAGGGCCACTCCTGCGGCAAAGCCCGGAGTT
>RGBY01000532.1 GCA_009919445.1 Planctomycetia bacterium | reverse complement strand
CTCGGCCTGCTCACGCACCACGGCCCGCTGGTACGCGTGACCAGCCCGGAGCACGATGGCTTGAGCGACTTCTTCTCCTGGTGGCACGTGTGCGCCCTGTGTGCCTTCGACGCGGGTGCCCGGCAGCTCTTGACCGGCCGGTCCAAAGAGACCTCGGTACTGAGCGTCTTCGAGCAGGGCATCAATTACATGGCCACAGTTTGCCTGACCGGGCAAGTGGCCGTGGCGCCCTTGCCCGTCGTGGCGCAGACCTTGTGCAAGCTCAAGGTGCTGCCGTCCCGGCACTACTGCGGCGAGTTCTTGGCGCGCATCAACGAAGCGCTCAAAAGCTTTGGCCTCGACAAGCGAGAGGAGCTGGAGGGCCTCCTGCACAGCTTCAACCGGCACCTGCCCTCCCTGACGCCGTCCGAGGCCTTCTTTTTGCAGCTCAGCAGCCATCTCAAGGACCAGCGCAAGCTGCAGGCGCTCGGCCTCCTGAGTAGAGAGGTCGTCACGTTGCAGACCTATGCCTTGCACAGCGCCAGATTTCATCTGGACGGCATCGGGTACGGCAAGCTCTTGGACAAGCTAGCCACAGAACGGCAGCAGCTGTCGCCCAGCATCTTCGATATGCATTTTAAGGTGGCCAGCAAAGAATCGACCGCGCAAGGCATCGCAGAGGCCCTGTTGCGACCCGCCTGACAAAGCTTTTGCCGCGCGCCCGGAAAAAAATGTGCGTCACCAAGGCACCCCATACCAAGCACCCCCACCCCAAGGAATGATGCTCATGTCGAGTTGTCTGCGGCAGCACTTGTCACACCCCCCCACATTTCCCAGCAAGCATGCACCCTTGCCGTACCTGCAGTCGCATCCTTGTTGTCTGATTTGCTGACACTTGACTTGAGAAGAGGTGAAGGCCAGGTCACGCGGGACGGTGATCCCGTCGCCAGAGTTAGACATGGCGCTTTTATCTGACACCATAAACTTCTGAGGAGATGTTAAGCACACCGGCCCGCTCGCCACCTGTCAGACGGCTCTTTAGCATGGCGGGCCAGCCTCATGACAGCAACGGCAGCATCGCCGTGTTGAGCCATGGCCATGCATTCAGCTTCGTTTGCCGCCGACGAGGGCGAGTCTTCGGACTCGGACGTCATCGTGACACATGCTGATGAGGGTGTTAGGCACGAACCGGCATTCAAGAAGTTAAAAGTTGAGCCTGGCGTCAAGCTAGAGCTCGACGTCAAAACCGA
>RGBY01000531.1 GCA_009919445.1 Planctomycetia bacterium | reverse complement strand
CCAGATGGTGATCAGGCCAGCTTGAGCTTCCGCGGCAGTCACGCCGCTGAGATCAGTTGCGGCGTGAACGGTTGGAGCACCGGGTATTACCCTTAATTCGGCAGTGTCACTTTCCGTAGAGACAATCTCTTCAAGCAGATTGATGACGGTGACGCCGCCAGAATCATCGGCGACGAGGAGGCTTTGGCCATCTGGAGTGGCAGCCGTTTCGCCTGCAGCACCGCGTGTGTCGTAGGACTGGGCGATGTAAGGATTGGCCGGGTCACTAAGGTTGACGACATGAACGCCGCTGAGTGCATCAGTAACGTAGGCAAAACTTTCATCAGCAGAAAGTTCAACACTCCAGGTGCCGCCTCCACTTGCCGGTGTGGGCATGAGTGTTCCGAGGACGGGGCTTGTCGGATCGGACACATCGACGACCTGAAGACCTGATGAAGCGACGGCCACATAGGCCAGCGTTCCAGCACTGTTGACCGCTACAAACCGACCCTTGCCGGGAGTGTCAACGCTTCCCAGCAGCGTTGGTGCTGTAGGCGTAGTTACGTCAAACAGATAGAGGCCATCGGTCCGGTCACTCACGTAGGCAATGTCACCATTGGTAGAGAGGGTGACTCCCAGAGCCTCATTGGCGACGGCGCTCGAGCCTTCAACGAAGGGTGCGGTGCGGTCGGTGACATTGATGATGACAAGGCCAGCAGATTCACCTGCGACGAAGAGCCGGTTGCCGTCGTCAGAGAGCTGAATGCCAACGGGTGATCCGCTTGCAGGCAGTGCCAGCGAGGCAAGCGATGTGGGGCTTGCTGGATCAGATATATCGAATACTTCGATGCCACTTCCTGTACACGAGACGTAAGCAGTATTGCCGTCAGCCGAGATGGCTACGCCGATTGATGTCCCAAATGTGGCAACTGTTGCGAGCACGCTAGGAGCGGTTCGATCCACCAGGTCAAGAACGGTGAGGCCAGATGCGGCATCCGCCACAAACCCGTACCGGCCGTCGGACGAGGATGCGATCGCCCATGCTGAACCAGGCGTATAGATCGAACTGGCGATGCCACCGGGCAGACCCATACGTGATCCGTTAGCCACTCCTGCCGAAAAACCACCGGTGCGATCCCATGCCCGGAAGGTAATGATGTCGCTGATGGTTCCGCTGTAGTCGGCTGCCGGCTGGAAATAGAGTCGAGTGCTGCCATCAGCGTAGAGGCCAAGTGCCGATTCCTCTGAGAC
>RGBY01000054.1 GCA_009919445.1 Planctomycetia bacterium | reverse complement strand
AGCATCTTTGGCAGTGGTTTTGGAGATCTCTTTGGCGGTGGACGCAGCCGTCGTGGCGGTCGCCGGCGGCAGCCCACCAGGACAGCAGGTGAGGATCTCACCGCGAGCATTCGGGTTCCGTTTCGGCTGGCGATTGACGGCGGCAAAACGGATGTGCGGGTGGAACGGGACGGCCGGGCCGAAACAATCAGTGTGACGATTCCCCAAGGGCTTCCCGATGGGGCACGCATGCGGCTGCGAGGGCAGGGGCGGCCCGGCAGCGGCGGTGGGCCAGCGGGCGATCTGCTTCTTGAGGTACGTGTCGATGCTCACCCGGTGTATCGTCGCGAAGGGGATACGCTCTTGGTCAACCTACCGGTCACGCTGTCCGAAGCGATCAGTGGGGCGAAGGTCGATCTGCCAACTCCTTGGGGAACAATCAGTCTGAGAATCCCGCCGGGGACATCATCTGGAAAACGTTTGCGGGCCACCGGGATGGGAGTGCGACATGCCAATGGGGCCAAAGGTGATCTGATTGCCGATGTGCAGATTGTGCTGCCGGCAGGCACCGATCCAGCTGCGACTGAGGCCTTGCTGGAGGCAGCCCGAGCGGCTGAGGCCTCTGTGACTGAGCCACCCCGAGCGGCACTGACATGGTGATCGACCAGCCTCAGCCGAGGGGGCTGCCCGGGGCAGCCCGGCTGAAGCGGCCGATAGACTTCAGGGCGGTCTATGCTGCTCGACAATCGGTGGCAAGCGGACCATTGGTCTTCTACGCAAGGCAGCGAACCGACAGTGGTGCGCCGACGCGGCTGGGCCTGTCCGTCTCGCGTCGAGTTGGTAACGCGGTTGTCAGGAACCGCTGGAAGCGACGTCTCCGCGAGGTATTCCGGCTGGTTCGTCAGGACTTGCCAGCGGGAGTTGATCTGGTGGTAATTGTTCGGGCATCGGGGCCACCAGAGGCAGGTGCCCCGGCTGCCAGGCGGATTGAACAGCTCATGCGTGACGGCGTGGCACGGCTGGTCAATAAGATGAAGCGGGCTGCTGGGCAGACAGGCCTCCGGTCGGATTAGTCACTGCCGCTTTTGACAGGGATTGAACAGACGGGATTTCATTCCGGTGATTTCGCCAGAGGGCTTTGAAATGTCAGGACTAAACTCCATTTGGCGTGTCCTCAGCACCTACATGCGACAATTCTCTGTCTGGTGTAACTGGCTTGCCGTGCGAGTGTTGCTCGGCATGGTGGCAGGCTATCGGCTGCTCATCAGTCCGCTGCTTGGCAGGCACTGTCGATTTGAGCCGACCTGTAGCTGTTATTTTCGGGAGTCCGTTTTGAAATATGGTGCCCTGCGTGGCACTCTCCGCGGGCTGGGCAGGATCTGCCGCTGTCACCCCTGGCACCCCGGTGGCTACGACCCACCCTGATCTCAGCGAAGCCGCTCACTGAGCCAGCAGAGAATAGCCTCGTTTGCCGGGGGGAAGCGACAGGCTGGCAGATCGTCTGCCGTGAGCCACGAAAAGGGAACGCGAGGGCTTTTCGGTGGCGTGCCGGTGATCGATCCGTGGAAAAAAAGGATGGTCGCGCCGGTGTCAGCCACCGTCGCCTTTGTCAGCAAGGGGCCGATGGTGACGGCAAGGCCTGTTTCCTCTTGGCACTCTCGCTTTGCGGCAGCCGCGGGTTCCTCGCCAGCCTCCACCTTTCCACCAGGAAATTCATGAAGCCCGGCAGCCGAGGCAGCCGTAAGGGAACGCTGGCCGACCAAGACTCGGCCGCGGTCAATTACGACCGCCACGGCAATGGTGGGCTGGCTCACTCTGGCTTTGGCACCAAATCGAGCAGCCGCCCTGGTGACCCCATAATGTTGTAACCAGCATCAACATGGAGGAGTTCACCGGTAATGCCGAGAGAGTCACGGGAGACCAGCCAGGCCCCAGCCTTGCCGACCTCTTCATGGGTGATGTTTCGGCCCATCGGCGACATGTGTTGGTAAAGGCCGAGCATGTCTTCCACACCCGCGCCCCGGCCGGCAAGCGTCCGCAGGGGGCCGGCGCTAATGGCGTTGACGCGTACACCCTGAGGCCCGAGGTCATAGGCCATGTACTTCACGCAGGCATCAAGTGTGGCTTTGCAGACGCCCATGATGTTGTAGCCGGGCACCACTTTTTCGCCACCGAAGTAGGTCAACGTGAGGATCGAGGCATCCTTTGCCAGGATCTCTCTCGACAGCCGGCCGACCGCCAGCAGGCTGTAGGCACTGGTTTCCATCGCGACCCGAAAGCCCTCACGGCTGCAGTTGGTCGTCTCGCCCTTGAGGTCTTCCATTGGGGCATAGGCGATTGAATGCACCAGGAAATCGAGGGTGCCAAACTCAGCCTTGGCCGTCTCCATGACTGCAGCGATCTGCTCGTCACTGGAAACATCCATCGGAACGAGGAACTTCGCATTTGGCTCATCATCAGTCAGCAGGGCGACTCGCCGCCGATTCCGCTGACGCTGGTCGTCAGGCCGGTCAGGCAGGTGGCTAAATCCAATCTCGGCCCCCTCGGCAAGCAACTCCTTGGCAATCGACCAGGCGATTGAGTGGTCGTTGGCCACGCCCAGGACGAGTCCCTTCATTCCGTCATACCGGCCCATGCAAGCCTCCATTCGGTGTCGTGTGAACTGAGACGGGAATGTAACCACTCTGCCCGAATCGCTCAACGTGAGTGCTTCCTGGGCCCACTGCAGCCGTGCCTCGCGGCCATGCGGTCTGGCCCCTTGTCTTGCCCCCTGAGGCCGAGTATGTTTCGGGCTGTGTCGCCCCGTTAGCTCAATTGGTTAGAGCATCTGACTCTTAATCAGAGGGTTCTAGGTTCGAGTCCTAGACGGGGCACTGACGCGTGAGGCGGCTGCCCGACCACCTGGTACGAGCAGCCGCCTGTTTTTTTCTGAGGCAAAGCAAATTGATGTCGTTAATGTTCTCTTTTACTTTTGTCAGTTGCATGCCCATTTTGTGATGTTATCTTTGGGGTGAAGCCAACCGGTTACATCACCGGCTGACTTCACAACCTGATCATGAGTGGGTCGCAGACGACGCGGTTCGCGACGATCGATGAGAGCGTGAGGCCCGCAAAGTGCCTTTCGTGTGTACCTGGAAAAGCCCCGGGCGGCCCGAGGCAGACCATCTTCTTGTAACAGGCCAACGGCCTAGAAGTGAGTGATACGACCCATGGCAGATTCAAAAGCCAAAGCAAAAGAAGTGAACAAGTCAGCAGAAATCCGGAAGGTTGCCTCGAGCATGAAGGCGAAAGGGGAAAAGCCCCGTCCGGTCACGATTATCGCGACGCTGAAGAAGCAGGGGATCGAAGTTTCCTCACCACAGGTTTCGATGGTACTGAAGCGAATGGGTTTCCGGCCGCAGCGTCGGCGGAAGGGTGGTAAGGCTGCAGCACCTCGGGCTGCCGCCAAGAAGATTGCCCGAGTCAAGACGCCAGTCAAGATTTCAGTCGATGACCTGCTCGCTGCCAAAAAGGTGGCTGAGAAGTTTGGATCAGCTGACAACGCCATCAAGGTTCTCGAAGCGCTGAAGCGGTTCGAAGGCTGAGTCTGGGTGCGTCCCGCCTCGCTGAGTTAAATCGACCGTGGTGAAGCCAACGCTTCACCACGGTTTTTTTGTTTCCTCGCCAAGACATGGACGCCTGCAAGCGTTTGGTCTAACGGTACTGCCGAGATGTCCGCAGCCCCCTTGGTAACTGCTGGCTAATGGCTGGTGGCTGGTTGTTTGACTGGGGGGTGGTTCACAGCGTGTGAGATGTTTGTGAGCGCCGGAAGATTGGTGTTCCCGCCGCCCGGGCAGGAGTGGTACTCTTTCCGCGCTTCGCACCGTTTTGGACGGACTGCTCAGTGATGGCCCCGGAGGAAGAGATGCCCATGGCCAATGACCAGCGTAAGCTTTTCGTGCTGGATACCAATGTCATCCTGCACGACTCCAACTGTATCCGGAACTTCGAAGAGCACGACGTTGCCATTCCGATCACGGTTCTCGAAGAACTCGACAAGTTCAAACGTGGTCATGAAGACATTCACTTTCAGGCCCGGCAGTTTTTGCGGCGGCTTGATGAACTGACAGGCGACTTGCTCTCACCCGAGGGAGCTGGTCTTGGGGATGGTCGGGGAGCGGTTCGGGTAATTATTCACACCGACCAAGACTGTCGGGTTACTGGGGCATTTCTCGAGAACACCCCAGACCATCGGATTCTGAGTACGGCAGTCTGGCTGCAGGGGCAGCAGCAGCCTCGGCCGGTGATCCTGGTTTCGAAAGATACGAATCTGCGGATGAAGGCCAAGGCGTTCGGCCTCCCCGCCCAGGATTACACCAGCGACAAGATCGAGAGTTTCGACAAGCTTTATATGGGCAAGCGGGTCGTCGATGGTGTGCCGACGGAGGTGATCGATCGGTTCTATCACGACGGGCCAGAGGTGCCTGCGGCCGACGTTCCGATGGTTGATGCACCAGTCGCAAATGAGAACGTCGTGTTACGCAATGGAAGTAAGTCGGTGCTGGCGGCCTACCGTCCTCGTGACAATTGTTTCGTGCGGGTCGAGAAGACCACCTGTTACGGCATTACTCCCCGGAACGCTGAGCAGTCCTTTGCGTTGAGTGCCCTGCTCGATGACGACATTAAGCTGGTCACGCTTGCCGGAACGGCCGGCACCGGGAAGACGCTCTTGGCACTGGCTGCCGCCCTTGAACGCCGGCAGCACTATCGGCAGATTCTGCTGGCACGGCCGGTGGTGCCGCTTTCCAATCGTGATATCGGCTTCCTGCCGGGCGATATCAGCGACAAACTCGATCCATACATGCAGCCACTCTATGACAACCTTGCCGTCATTCGGCATCAGTTTCATGAAAACTCACCGGCTGCTCAGCGAATTCAGGAGATGCGTGACTCCGAAAAATTGCTGGTGACGCCCTTGGCCTACATTCGGGGGCGGAGCCTGCAAAAGATCTACTTCATCGTTGATGAAGCCCAGAACCTGACGCCGCATGAGGTAAAGACAATCATCACCCGTGCTGGCGAAGGAACGAAGATTGTCTTTACCGGTGATATTCGCCAGATCGACCAGCCCTATCTTGATGCGCTCTCCAATGGGCTGAGTTACCTCATTAACCGCATGGTTGGTCAGTCAATTTTTGCCCATATCACGCTTGAGAAGGGGGAGCGGTCGCCGCTGGCCGATCTTGCGAGCGAATTGTTGTGAGCTTCACTGGGCCCAACTCAGCTTGGCCGGTGAGAACTTAACTGAAGCCCTGCCGAACCGCCCAGACGGCAGCCTGCGTCCGATCAGTAACCTGTAGCTTTCGGAGCAGGTTTTGCACATGCTCTTTTACGGTCTCAACACTGATCGTGAGTGAGTCGGCAATTTCCTGATTTGACAGCCCAGTTGAGATGAGTCTCAGCACCTGCGTCTCGCGGGGAGTCAGTGGAATGTCAATGCCCTCTGGAAGCGTGCGATCAGCCAAACGCTTGGTGACTCGGCCCAGTTCCCCTTTTCGGTGTGGCCCTGTGCCCTCAACAGCAGCTTCAACCGCAGCGATAAGCGTGTCGCGGTGAACACTCTTGAGAAGAAAGTCAGCCGCTCCGGCTGAGGCCGCCCGCGCGACATAGGTGGGGTTGTCATAACTGGTGAGGACAACCACCTGCATCTGCGGGCAGGCTTCACGAAGGGGCTTGATGCTGGCAAGACCGTCTTCACCGTCCTGTAATCGGATGTCAAGAAGAGCAACGGCAGGCTGCTGCCGTTGGCAGATCTCCAGTGCTTCCTCTCCACTGGATGCAGTACCGAGAACACTGATGCGACTCGTTTCGAACAAGGCAAGAAGGCCTTGCCGCACGACCTCATGGTCATCGATTACGACGAGTGAGATCGTGTCATGGCTGGGCATTGTGTCAGTCCTTCTGGTAGCCGGCCGTATCTGGTGGGGTTCAAGACGGGTTCAAAATGGTGTTCGGAATTCAGGGGTGCTTTGCAGCAAGGAGGGCATGCCTGCAGGTGTGTGCCCCCCCATTTGTTTCATAGTTTAGTCGGTAACCCCCAAGAGGAACATCTCCGGCAGAAAAAAGGGGCCAGGTTAAGAGAAAGAGGGTGAAGAGACAGAGGGTGAGGAGGCAGGGAGCAGGCTTCAGAAAAAGCCTACCGCCGCAGGGGGCGGCAATCGGCATCCCTGAAAACCCTCGGGCTATTCGGATGCGATCAAAGTGGACTGCCGTTCTCCCGCTTTCGCGGGCAAGGGCGAAGGACGGCTTTTTCCACGGATAGCACGGACAGGCAGTTAGATGGGAGGGAGCCAGCCGCAATGCACCAGCCACCGCTGGAGCCAGGGCATTGTCCAGGGGTTCCACGTCGGTGCAGCAACCGAAATTGCTGACAGCCCCAGGACTGCCAGCAAGAGGATGCCGCCGCGACGACTGGTGGAACACGAGTCAGCGGCTGGGGTGATCGCGGCGGCCCAAAGTGGGGTGAGCCAAAAGACCCAGCGAAAGCCGCTCGTCATACCGCCGTAATTGCGGTCGAGGGGGTGACGGGTCAGGTAAAAACCGATCACCGTCAAGGAGACAATAGCGATCACCATTGTCAGCATCTGCCAGCCCGGCCCAGGACGCCGTGCCAGCAGAATCAGGCCCGGCAGAATCAACAGCCAGGCCGGGGTGAGTGAGAAAATACCGTGATGCCCGATCAGCACATGCAGGGCATAAACGGCTAGAGACTGCTCTCCGCGATCAATGCCCTGAGGCCGCCGCCAGTAACTTTCCAGCACTCGTCCGTTGGGCAGCGTGTAACGGTAGTCGTACCAGTTGTTGGGATTCCATTGGTCTTCAGTTGCAAGCTGGGGGTCAGTCTCTGCCACCTGCGTTGCCACTGGTGCAGAACTGCGGAAAGCATAGGGGGGCCACGTGGTACCGTGGGCCAGAAGGTTTGTCCCCAGAGCCGCCGCCGTAACCAAGAGTACCGCTGGAACAGCTGCCAGGAGGGTGCGTTTGGCATCACAAATGGCAAGCATGAGCACAACGCCAGCAGTCCAGGCCAACGCAGGGAGGTCAAAAGCAGCAGCCAGTCCGGCAGCTAGCCCAGTCAGTGCAAAGGAGCCCCATGTCCGCCGCCCCTCGTGCACGATTGCCAGCAGCACGCGAAGGCTGACCGCCACGCAGGCTGCAGCAAAGAGGTGATTGGTCAGCACGACGGCAAAAGTGGTCAGCATGGTGCCCGCCGCTACGACAGCGGCAGCCCAGAGCCGGCCGCCATCGGTTCGGCCAATCTGCTCAATGCAGCCAAAACAGGCCCACAGTCCAATGGCAAACGGGACGAGGCTGTAGCAGATCAACAGGGCTCGTCCCAATTCGAATGGATGGCTGCCGAGGGTCCAGCCGGTGAGGCGGCTGGCCAGCCAGTAG
Source organism: Planctomycetia bacterium (assembly GCA_009919445.1). Lineage (GTDB taxonomy): Bacteria > Planctomycetota > Planctomycetia > Pirellulales > UBA1268 > UBA1268. The sequence goes on along the minus strand of RGBY01000054.1, from coordinate 5,150 downwards.
GGGCCAGCCAGGAGTACTGAGAGCAGCGGTGGCTTGCTCGAGTAGAGATGGAGATCGCCGCTGGCATCAGGATGAACCACGGCGTCGATGGTATCCCACCCTGGTTCAACAGCGATGGACTCAATCGCAAAAGACCCGGTCTCGACAAGGCTGCGAATCGTCAGCCACCGGCTGCGGTCATTTGCCGAAAGGAACGGCCGGAGTAGACGCTTTTCTTGACGGATTGTGTCGGCCACTTCCTGGCGAATCTGGCTGGCCTCTGCCGCTGAAACAGCCTCGCCCGCCTCTGCCAGTCGGCGGTCAGCCGTGGTGGTGATTAGCCGGTTTTCCCAGGCCAGCCGGTCGATACTTGCGACCGAGAGGATGCGGCCGAGAAGCCCGCCCAGAGCAAGCGTGGCCAGCAGGGCATAGCCCCAACGCCGCAGGCTTGCGGTTGAGTCAACCGGCTGCGGTTGTGCGGCAGGCGGTTGGAGGCGGCCAGCCTGCAGCAGAAGCCAGACCCGTCCGAGGTCGTAGAGGCCCCGAAAGAATCGGCTGACGCCATACTTCGAAACCCCCCGCGTCCGTCGGCGATGATGGACCGGCTGTTCAACAACACGGCTGCCGGCAGCCTGAGCGAGAACAGGAATGAACCGGTGCATGCCCGTGTTGAGCGGCAGCCGGGTGGCGGTGCTTGTGAGCATCGCCTTGAGCCCGCAGTTGTGATCATGCAGAGACAGTCCCGTCAGCCAACTGACCAGCAGATTGAAGACTCGCGAGGGCATGGTCTTGTGCCACGGGTCGAGCCGGGGTGTCTTCCAGCCATTGACCAGTTCAGCCTCTGCCGTCGTTGCTGGTCGGCCGGCTGGCGTCACACCAAGGCGGGCGAGCATGCCCGGGATTTCTGCCGGGTCATCCTGGCCATCACCGTCGAGCATGACCACGGCAACGCCTCGGGCGGCCGCAAAGCCGGTTGCTAAGGCAGCCGATTTGCCCCGCCCATGATGAGGCGAAAGGCAGCGAATCCGGCAGTCGGCAGCGGCGGCAGCTGCCACCTCAGCAGGGGAGGTGTCAGTTGAACCGTCATCAATCACCAGCAGTTCCCAGCTCAGCCCGGCGGTGTCGAGGGTGGAGGTGATCTCCTCAATCAGCGGGCCAATATTCCCCGCTTCATTCCGAATCGGGATGACCAGGGAAACCTGTGGGACGGCGTCAGCGTGGGGTAAAGGCATGCCAACCGGTGGGGCGGAGGAAAAACAGCACTGGGGGACGAAAACCCGTTGCGATACTGAAGTATGGCATGGCGACCCGGTTGTAGACGAGCCAAAAAACTGACTGCGTTCTCAAGGAGCGGCACGGGCCTTACAATCGAAGACCCTCCAGCAGCCCGTTTCTGCTGGCCCCCGCCCTGCGGAATGTGCGTGCATGACTCGACTGATCTCTCTCGGTGTGATCCTCGGCCTGGTCGTTATTTTCGGCCTGCTCTCGCTGCGGGTGATGTCGAGTTTCCTGCTGCCCTTACTGCTGGCCGCCATGCTGGTGGTGATCTTCGGGCCACTCCATCGCTGGCTCCGGCAACACCTGCGGGGGCCAGAGTGGCTCGCCGCCGGGTTGACCACGGCATTTGTCCTGCTGATCGTGCTGGTGCCCCTTGGCCTGTTAGTGGTCCGTGCCGGTGGCGATGCCGTTGCCATGCTCCGTAGCCCAACGGGTTTGCGTCTCGACCCGGCTGTCCTGGACGAACTGATTGTCTCCTTCAATGAGACGACCGGCCTGGAGATCTCTGCCAATGATGTCAATGCAGAGGTCAGAAAGGTTGTGGAAAGCCTCTTTGGGCCGATTGCAACTGGCGCACCGGTCGTGCTTGCCAAAATGATCATCGGTGTCGTCGTTATGACAGTCGCGTTGTTCTACTTTCTGGCAGATGGCGGCCGGATGTTTACTGCAGTGACCAGGTTGATACCGCTCGACCAGCGTTATCAGTGGCAGCTACTGGAGGAGTTTGAGGAAGTCAGTCGGGCTGTTGTCAGTTCGACCCTGCTGGCGGCCATCGTGCAGGCGATCCTGGCCGGGTTCGGGTTCTATGTGGCGGGGCTTGAGACAGTCTTCCTGCTGACGCTGCTGACCTTCTTCGGAGCGCTGATTCCCTTTGTGGGCGCAGCGGCGGTCTGGGGATCGGCCAGTCTCTATCTGCTGTTCTTCGCCAAGAGCACCTGGGCCGCCGCAGGGTTGGCCCTCTGGGGCGTTTCGGTGGTCTCGACCATCGACAACGTGATCAAGCCGATTGTGCTGCACGGCCAGTCAAAACTCCACCCGCTGCTGGCGTTGCTGAGCGTGCTGGGTGGAGTCGGCGCCCTCGGGCCAATCGGGGTGTTTGTCGGCCCAATTGCCGTTGCCTTCTTGCAGGCGGCACTCACCATGCTGCAGACCGAACTCGATACGCTCTCGGAGGATGATCACGGCAACAGGCCTCCGGCGAGGCAGGCCGATTTGCATCCCCCGCCTGCTGGAGGGTGAAATAAGGAAGACGGCTCGCCAGAGTCACATCGGTTTTTTCTCAGAGGGATTTATTCATGCTCCTGAAAGTGATCTGCCTGACCGCAGCCATGCTGGCCACCGGAATTGAAACGGCTTACGTGCCTAGTGATGAGGGGGGCGGTGACTACCTGGTACGGGTTGAGCCCGATCTCGTCACCAACCGCAGTCCCTACACCTTCACCAGCGATGTGCCGGCCGATGCGCGGGATGTTCGCCGCGTCTGCATCTATGTTGCCGATCGCTGGCCGGCAGCCGTGGAACGGTCTGTCATTGAAGCGGCTGCCCGTCCACGGCAGGCAATACCGACAGCCCCAGTAGCAGCGGCAGTTCCTGCGTTGCCGGCTGAGCCCGCCGCTACAGATCGCCCGTGGTCCTTGCTTATTGGAACACTCGTCGCCCTCTTTTTGTCACTGGGCGGCAATGCGTACTTGGGCATGCTCTTGGGGGGCATGCGAAGTCGTTACGTTGCGCTTGTCCGAGAGCGTCTGCCCGGTGGCTTCAGTCAGGTCTGACGCGGCTGTTTCCACCGATTCACTCGGGCCGCTTCTTCCGGCGACGACGTGGCTTACGAGTTGGCTGGTCTGGATTGTCGCCAAAGAAGAAGTCTTCAGCGGCCCAGTGTTCTCGCTGGCCGGAGGGAGCAGGAGAACTGCTCGTGGCTTCTTCTGGCGGGCCGTCAGGCTGAGTCGAACCACCAGGTTTTCGTGCTGAGGCACCGGCAAGGGTTCGTACCGATGCGCCGGCATCGGTGAACAGCCGGGCCACATGAGCATGGCAGGTAAGTACCAGCATCTGGTGATCTCCCGACTGGTCCTCCATGAACTCCACCAGCGTCCGCGAGGCGGCTCGGGCCCGTTGGTCGTCAAAATTGACCAACGCATCGTCCATTACGACGGGAAGCGAGATGCCATGCTCATGGAGGTCGCGAACGAGGGCCAGCCGAAGAGCCAGGAAAACCTGTTCACGGGTGCCTCGGCTGAGCCGCTCAGGATTCCAGATGACTCCGCTGGCGTCGTGAACGTCGAGTCGCGGTTCGTCGACAGCGGTGGTGATCCTCGTGTACCGGCCGTCAGTCAGCCGATTGAGCCAGTGGGAGGCCTCGAGTAAGGCAGCCGGCTGGTGGTGCCTCGCCACCTCGGCACGGGTCTCCTCCAGCAGGTCGTGCGTCCGCTTCAGCAACCGCAAGCGGGAGTCGTGGTCGGCCAGAGCCCTTTCCACTTCAGCGAGTTCTCGCTGTCTGTCCTCGAGCCCCCTTGCGGTACGAGCCTTTTCGATGGCTTCTGCCAGGGCGGCCTGCCGTTGCCGGTTTTCGGCAAGCGTGCCCTCGAGTTCGGCTGTTGCTGCTTCGGCGTCCTGTAGTCGTTGTTCCAGTGACAGTTCATTCGCCTTGGTGAGCCAGTCATCGAGCATCTGCGGCTCGGCAAAACGGGCACGACTGTCGAGCCAGGCACGTTCAGCCAATTCAGCGTCCTGCTGCAGTTTCTCAAAGTAAGGACGGCGGTCGACGTGGCTGAGGAAAGCGTCTTCATCAGCCGCCTCCCAGCGGTCGAGCCAGCCCTGCAAACTGCGGTCGCAGGCCCGCAGTTGCCGGATGGCCTGACGATGACGCAACCGCGCCCGCTCCAGTTTACGGATGATGGACTGTCGCTGGTCATGGCTACGCCGCTGGGCATTGAGAAGATCTTCCAGAAGTTGAAGCTGATCCAGAGGAGTTCCTTCTGGCACCAGGTCACAATCCACCAGCACCGCATCGATCCGTCGGGCCACGGCGGTGAGTTCCTCGCGTTTATGCCGGGCCTCGTCAGAGAGTCGCCGACGATCATCATCAAGGGTCAGCAGTTCATGGCGATGGGTGCCGATCCGCCAGACCTCCGCCGGGCTGAGCGTTGCCGGCAAGCCGCGGCTTTCCAGCGATTTTTGCCAACGGCTGACGGCCTTCTTCCGGCGCTCAGCCGCTCGCTTGAGATCAGCCCGCGCGTTGGCGAGGCGGTCTGCGTACACCCGGACAGAGCCCTCACGGCCAGCCTGGTGCTCCAAGCGGGCGACTTCAGCCTCGGCCAAGGCAGCGCGGCGTTCGAGGCCATCTGCCGGCAGCGATGCAGGGGAGCCCAGGCCAGCCTGAGTGTGGTCGGCCGACGAACGATCGAGTGACCAGGTCATGACAGAGGCGATCCCGGTGCCAGCCAAGCCAAGTGCCGCGATGACATAAGCCAGTGGGCCAGTCACGACCGCCGGGAGGAGCAGCCCAGAGAGCAGCATGCCGGCACCGACCACAAACACACCACCAAGCCCAAGCAGCCAGCCCAGTGGCAGCACCTGCGCGGTCAGTTGCCGTCCCATTTCTTGTTCAAGTCGCGCCGTGGTCTGCTTGAGTTCATCGAGTCGCTCGCCCAGGGTGATTCGTTTTCGCAGGGCCATGGCCTGCTCACTGGCGGTCTCAATGGCGGTGGGCAGGGTGAGTCCGCCTAAGGCTGATTCCGCACCAGCCACCCGGCTTTTGATCTGTTCGAGTTTGGCCTTGGCTCGGCTGACCTGCTTGCGGGCCTTGGCAATGGCTCGCGAGGCTGCCTTGCAGTTACGGGCCCGGTTTCGCAAGGGCCCGAAGGAGAGTGAAAGGCCCTCGGGAAGCAGCA
>RGBY01000530.1 GCA_009919445.1 Planctomycetia bacterium | reverse complement strand
CCGAGACATCAGCGGTCGTCGAGTTGGGGCCTGCGTGGGTCATGAACCAGGGTGCCCCCTGATCATTCAGGGCGTGCCCGCGAATATCGGCAGTGGTGTCATCGGGTGGAAACCGAACCTCTGACATCAGTAACGTCTTCGACACGCCATCGGTAATATCCCTGAGCCTCACCCGGTAGGGAACATAGTCGTTAAGACTCGCCGTTGTACTCGTCCAGCCAAATGGCGCCCGCCGCACATCGTCTGCCGTGGCCGGGCGAACGGCTGTCGTCCCCCAATTGACGACGTAGTTCATCCGGCAGATATCACCGATTTTCGCATTCGGCCGATCGCTCGGGCAGTAGTAGTGATTCGCCGGCTTTCCGACGAGTGTTCGATTGGTGCCATTCACATGAAACCCAAGGTTTTGATCGTAGGCCTCATATGACGAGGTCTGCTCGAGATACGGCCAGAGCCAGATCGCAAATGGTGTCCGAGCCGCGTTTGTGTTATCGGTTCCCTTTGATTCGACAAGGTCATATCGATGGCGACTGCCGCCGTACGGCAAGCTCTTCTTGGCGTCGTGGTGCAGCTGCATCGCCAGCCCCCACTGCTTGAGATTGTTGGAGCAGGTTGACCGGCGGGCCGCCTCCCGGGCTGTCTGAACAGCCGGCAGCAATAAGCCAACCAGCACGCCAATGATGGCGATCACCACCAACAGCTCGATGAGCGTAAGCCCACGGCTATCCAGTTCAGGTTTGAAATATCGGTTCATGCGACCACCCCTGTGAAAGAACTCATCACAGAAAACGGTATGGAACCAGCGGTCTGTCGGGTCAACAATGCTTCTGGGGGCACTGAGGCGGATCACCACCCCCATTGGGCTTATCCGCCCTGCCCCAGCCCCGTCTCCAGCAGGTGCTGCCGCAGGATCCGCTCAATTTCGGCTACCGTCTCAAGGTGGTGATGGATCTTGGTGTGGCTGGCCCGCACGTCGAGTTCACTCACCACGCCGGGATAGCGGGCGCTCGACTCGGGCACCACGCAGTCCGTCCGCTCACCGGTGACCGAGTGGTGGACGACGCCAACCACCGAATGCAGTGAAACCCAGCAGGGCGGCTGCAACTCGAACGCGACCTTTAAAAGCGGGGAGTTTGGCCTGAGCAACTGCACGGTGGTCGGCAGGTTCTGTTCGAACTCAAGTATTTGGAATTAGTAGTGGTGTTACTGTTAGAGATGAAAATTGCGAAG
>RGBY01000529.1 GCA_009919445.1 Planctomycetia bacterium | reverse complement strand
ATAGTCGTAATAGCGGCCCTCACCCCAGTTCCATGGCATCAGCCGTGAGACTGTGCTGAAGCCCACCCAGCTCCAAAAGATCGGGTTCTTGTCAAAGTAGTAGTGCCCCGTCTGCATACCTGACCAGAAATCATCATGGAGGTCGTTGTTATACGTCGAGTTGAGCTCCGAGCGAATGGTATCGGCCTGCGCCCCGAGGGCCTGCTGGCGAGTGGTCCTTCGCTCCGATCGACCTGAAGCCAGATCACTCCTTACGTCGCCACGATTTTCCACCCGCACCGACTGCCGATCGCCTCGAGATGACACCCGATCCTGCCGATTGTCAGAAGCGAAGTTTCGGTTTTCGCCACGACTCCCCCGCACATCTGAGCGGGCATCGGTACGACTTGAAATCGCTTCCGACCGGGCTCCCGCAACATTCTGCGGGGCCGTCGCCGCAGCAGCACCCGCTGCTGCGCCACCGCTTTTGTTCAGGAACTCAGACACCGCTGAGCCACTTGCTGTCTTGGCTCCATCGGCCCGAGCCCGGGCGTTTCCAGCCGCCGTTCCGCCACCGGAGGCCTTGAGAAAGTCTTGCACCTGCCCCTGGGTAGGTCGCGCACCTGTTGCCCGGGCACCAGCTGCCGTCCCTGCTTTTCCAGCTACGCCAGCACCGGCTGCTGACCGGCTGGCAGCCGCTTTTCCTGCCGCTGCTCCAGAGAGCGTCTTTCCTGATTGACTGGGGAGATTGTTTCCGACGTTTCCGCTCGCAGATGGCCGCGTCGCCGGTGACGGCTTTGCCGCCGGGGCGGGCCGACTTGGCGCTGGGCGACTGGGAGCACTGGGCCGAGAGCCACCAGAAGGCCGCCCGCCACCCCCTGGTCGCCCACCACCACCGGGCCGCGCCCAACCTGCCTGAGGAAGACTCACTGCCAAAAACAATACGGCAAGCGCTCCACGTTTGCTGGAACTGATCAGTTGCTGAAAAATTTTATTGGCGCGAGTTTGCATCTTTGCCCTCTCCGTCATTCTGTGTATCAGTCATCCCCAAATACGCTTGTCCAATCAGATCGCATATCGACCACAATCCAATGCCGCTTTTTTGCTTCGCTCAACGCCGTCACGAGCCTGCCACTTGCGGGAGGATTTGCATCGTAGGCGTATTCCCGCTCCGCATCGGTGTGGTGAATCAACATGCCGAAACTCCGCAGCGGATTTCCGATGGTGGTGTATTCGAGCATTGATTGGTCA
>RGBY01000528.1 GCA_009919445.1 Planctomycetia bacterium | reverse complement strand
TCGAGTCGTCGGAACAGGTGCTGTTGCTGAGGCAGGGCAGTCTGTCAGCGTCCACTACGTCGGCAGCTTGCCGAATGGAGAGGTGTTCGACAGTTCCCGGCCGCGGGGCACGCCATTCACCTTCACCCTTGGTGTTGGTCAGGTCATTGCTGGCTGGGACGAAGGGGTGGCCGGGATGCGGGTTGGCGGACAGCGGACGCTGGTTATTCCGTCAAATCTTGCCTACGGCGATAATCCCGCCGGTGGTCGGCCTGCAGGAGTGTTGGTTTTTGACGTCGAACTGATTTCGAATGGCACTATCGTGCGGCCACCTTTAGGCGCCAATTGATCAAGCGTCGATTCCATAGAGCGGCTGCCCTACCACCGGGCCTCAAGGCCCAGATTCGCTCCATGAAGGAAAACGCTGCTGCCACCGATGAGATTGGTGCCGCTTGTCGCGGTGTCGGTGAAGTCAAACTGGTTGGGGGCGAGGGCAACCCCGGTCACCCAGATCAGATTGTAGCCCAGCCGCAGCCACCAGTGCTCGCCCAGTCTACGGCTGAGTGAATAGTTCAGGTCGGCCACAAAGCCGACATCAACATCGCTGGTTGCACGTGCCGGTCGAATGATGCTTGTCGGAGACACGGACGAAAAGATCGGGTCGGCAGTTGAACTGGTAAACGATCCGGCGAGCATTGTCTTGGCCCATCCTTCAACCGCCCAGTTGTCCCACTGTCGCCGCCCCTTCAGGCCGATCTGCGGCCCAAAGAGTTGAGAATTCGTGGACACGGAGTATGAGGTAAACGGTTCACCCGGGTCTGTCTGGACATTGAGATCAGCCGACTCATTGAGCCCCGCCCAGCGGAGACCAAACAGCCAACTGACGCTATGGCAATACGGGTCGTGTACACGGTCCCATGGGAACGGCGACCCCGGGCCACCCGCGCGGCAACTGCGATGCTGGAACAGGTTTGCTTCAAACATGTTCAGCGACGAGGCGTAGGTTGGCCGGACGGCGTTGGCGGTTGCCCAGTTTTGCACAGCCTGGCCGAGCCCACCGGGTACCTGAATCGGCCCTCCTTCGCGAAAGGCCTGCCCAAACATTCCATAGACGCCGGTGTAGCCTACTTCCCAGCCGACCCTATTCGGGCCCATCCTGCCGGTGAAGAGTCGGATGCCACCAGCAGTCGCTGGTTGCATGCTCTGGGTATTGAGCAGTGGCACAGACTGGGTTCCGCTAGCATCTTCCGC
>RGBY01000527.1 GCA_009919445.1 Planctomycetia bacterium | reverse complement strand
ATCGAAGAATCGCATAAGCCGGATCGCGAGTGGCCTCAGCCACGTTGTGACCTAGGCAGCTTTGCGAATGACGAGAGCCACTGACGTTGTGGCATACCCCATCAGATTGAGCCGCAGATGCTTGAATTGCTCTGGCGGCGCTTTGGGCCAGTCGCAGTATGGGGGTGATTCGACATAGGGATCGAGGCTGTGGGAGCCTGGGTCGAGGTCAAGGGGTTCGACCTGATGCCCTTGGTCGGTTAGCTCAAGCACGATTTTTTCGATGTCGCAGAGGCGATAGATCACGCAGGAGCCGTCAGCGATCGTGGTGTCGTTGCTTGACAGATTGAACTCTGTGGTGTGAATGGCAATGCCACCGGGTGCCAGGCAGTCCATTTGTCGCCGCAAAAAAGCTAGGCCAAGTTCCAGGGATCCACAGTGCTCGAATGAGCAGGTTGACCAGGTGAAGTCAAAACCAGTGAGATCACTCGGAATCTGGTTCATGTCAACGGGTCGAAAAACAACGCGTTCTTGAAATGTGGCCGGGTCGCAGAGGCCTGCCGCATTGAGGCCAATAGGTTCGCCAACCCATTGGCCAGTCTTTGCCCACGGCATACGTCGGTCGTCATCGGCGGGCAGATCAGTGGCGGTGATTTGGCAGCCAAGCGAGGCAAACAGGGCCGGTAGTTTTTCGGCCCCGACGGCAAAGCCCAGGCCACTCCTGCCGGGACGGAGCATGTCTCGTTCCGCGAGAGCCTGACAAATGAAGGCGAGTTCCCAGAGTTTGCGGTGCGGTCGCCAGGGTTCGCCCAGATCGTCCACCCACTTCCGAAAGGTGGGTGTATCGAGCGTGTCGAATCGGCAGAGTTGCGACAGTAAGTGGGCTGGCTGGCGAGGCGAGGCAGCACCACGGTGCAGGTGTGGCTGGTCTCGTGGCCACTGGTCGATGGCAATGACGGGTGTTTTTCGTCGGCGCAGCCAATTCCGCAAGCGTTTTGGAAGGAGCTTCACGAATAGCACCAGATCAGGGCAGCGAAAGTCATCAGCGAACAAGTGCTGAACTGACGTCAGGCTGCCATCTTCTTGGCAGCAGGGATCCCCTTCAAAACCGACTCACGGCGGGCGAGTTCGAGGTCTTGTTCAACCATCATGCCGACCAGATCATCGAAGCTGGTTCGTGGCTGCCAGCCCAGTTGGTCACGTGCTTTCGTTGAATCACCCAGCAGCAGGTCGACCTCAGCGGGGCGATAG
>RGBY01000526.1 GCA_009919445.1 Planctomycetia bacterium | reverse complement strand
GAGTGGTACGACAAGGGTGGCCACCCGAGCAAGCATCTCAGCGAGAAGATTCGGCCCCTGAAACTCTCGGATCAGGACGAGGACGATTTGGTTGAATTCATGAAGGCCTGCACCGGTCCGACTCCGACGGTCGAAACCAGCCGGCTGCCAGCAGACAGCTAAAAACGGCGAATAAGTCCCGCAACCATTTCAGGCCCTCTCGGAACGGCGAGGCTGTTCCGAGAGGGCTTTTTTCTAGCGTCGCGCCAGTGATTCTTCCGCTTACTGGAATGAGACCGCAACTGCGGGCAGAATACGATGAGAAATACTCGCTGAAAGAAACCGTTAGGGAAATCGGGGCCGGAGTAGATGTGAAGGGATCGGCAGCTTCCATCCGCTCAACACAAACTCCTCCCCTGTTCCAATCAAACGAAACCTGCCTCGTCCCCTTGAAGGACCACCCGATGACCAACGAACCAACCCCCGACCCATCCCCGGAGCAGCCGCTCCAGCAAATCCAGCACTCCTCGGCGACCGCCCGCATTCCAGACGAGGTCGGCCGCGGTGTTTTCGCGACTGCGGTGATCGTGCTGCACGGGGCCAATGAATACACGATCGACTTCGTGCAATCGTTGGCGCGGCCGAATCGGGTGGCAGCTCGGGTGATCCTGCCGCCGGCGGTGGCCAGCCAGTTTGTGTTCGCGCTGGAGCAAGCGCTTGAAAAATACACTGCCTCCTACGGCCAGCCTCCACGGGAGCCGCGGCCACCGCAGCCGACGGCACAGTTGCAGCCCGCCCCGGAACAGGCTGCCGCAGCAGGTGGCGGAGGTGAAGCCGGTAGTCCGGCGGGCGGGCAGCCGGCGCAGTCTGGCGGGCAGCAGCCCCCGCGTCCGGTTCCGCAGCCAGCCCCGATCGCCGATATCTACGACAACCTCAAACTGCCAGACGAAATGCTTGGTGGCGTCTATGCCAACATGGCCTCGATCTCCCACACAGCCAGCGAGTTCTGCTTCGACTTCATCGCTCAGTTCTTCCCCCGGTCAGCGGTGACCGCCCGGGTCTACATGGCAGCCCCACGGGTACCGGAACTGCTCGGTTCACTGAAGCGGTCGATCGGGTCGTAGCCTTTGGAGTGAGGTCCTCCCTGGCAAGGGAGTTTTTCCTCAACAGTCACACCCGCGTCTGCTGCCAGTTGCCAGCAGTGAACCGCCAGAGGAATAAGGCCCCGCGCAGCCAGAGATCGGCTTGCATTGCCA
>RGBY01000525.1 GCA_009919445.1 Planctomycetia bacterium | reverse complement strand
GGATAGAGCAGCTGACTTCTAATCAGCAGGTTGGGGGTTCGAGTCCTCCCGGAATCGCCATGCTTGCGCGCACCAGGTGAATGGTCTCGGCAGCTGCAAACTGTTCAGTCCTGGAAGTCGTCTGATACAAACTCGTGAACCACGACCCCGCGCGAGCCCACGACCTTGGTGGTGAGGCCTTCCACGGCCGGCAGGTAATGCTCTTCAAGCAACGCCTGGCAGGCTTTGTAGGCTTCCTGGTCCCTGTATTCGAACACAATGCCCACCCGGTACGACTGCTCCTTGTTCCAGATCTGGGTCACCGCGCGGCGCAGCATTCCGGCTTCGGTGAACAATTTGATCACTTCAGGCGAGAAGGCTTTTTCCTGGCGCAGCAGATAAAGCTCAAGTTGTTCCTTCGTCGCAAAGTCACGTGTCGAGTAATTGATCATCGTGGTGTTTGTCACAGGTCTCTCCAATTTCGACGTCAACAGCTTGAGGCCTAGGGTACACAGTTTTTCAAGGAAAGGCTCTCTAATGCTTGGACCGGCAGACTTGATTTCGGCAGTGGCACGGAATTTGCTGCCATTCGCGCATGATCAGCCGTGCACATCATCCGGTCTCGTGGCCAGTCTCGTGTTTAGCCGCCATCTTTATGAGTTTGGCGGGCACGGGCCTGTTTGCCGCCAACGCGCTGGCACAGGCCGGCAAGGCGCTCGGCTCGCTTGAAAATATCTGCCTGTCCGAGGCACGCCGCGCCGAGGCGCAGCACGGCATCCCCAGCGGCCTGTTGCAGAGCATCACGCGGGTCGAGGCTGGCCGGAAGACGGTTACCGGCGAGTTCATGCCCTGGGCATGGACGCTGAACGATGCCGGCAAGGGCCTGTTTTTCGATAGCCGCGAGGCCGCCATGCGCCATCTCGAGGCGGCAGTTGCAGTGCCCGGTCATTCGGTCGATGTCGGCTGCATGCAGGTGAACACGAAATGGCATATGGAAGGGTTCCATAACCTCTCCGATATGCTGGACCCGGTGCAGAATGCGGACTATGCCGCCGGGTTCCTGCTGGACCTTCACGAGTCGCACCGGAGCTGGGACGACGCCGTAAAGCATTATCATTCCTCCGAGCCGGCGAAGAATGTGGCCTATCACGGGCGCGTGCTTGCCGAGTTGGAACGCTTCCTTGCCGGTGACGATGCTGCGGTGCCCGCTACGGAGCCTGCGGATCCGGCTGCTGGGAATTTGTTGCCGGTGGAGGATGATACCGAACTGGCTCTGATCG
>RGBY01000524.1 GCA_009919445.1 Planctomycetia bacterium | reverse complement strand
TTGATCAGAGATACGCAGCTGCCTTTTCGCGATGCCAGATGCCGTCACCGAAGAGCTGCTGAGAGTGGATCTGCCGCTTGTGATAGATCTGCACGTCATGCTCCCAGGTAAAGCCAATGCCACCGTGCAACTGTGTCGCTCGATTGGCGCAGAACTCGGCGGTGTCTGAAGCGCTCGATTTCGCCAGATGGGCTGCACGATGAGCAGTGTCAGGATCGGTGTCGTAGGCACAGGCCGCGTTGTAGGCCAGCGAACGAGTCTGGTCAATCTCGATCATCATGTTGACGATCGGGTGCTTCACTGCCTGAAAAAAGCCAATGGGACGGTCAAACTGCGTTCGGACCTTGGCGTACTCCGCTGTTGTCTGGAGCAACCACTCGCAACCACCGGCAATATCAGCGGCCACCAGGGTCAGCAAGGCTGGCTCAGCTGCGGCCAGCGCGGCCAGACCGTCATCACTGATACAGGTTGCACTGGCGCCGCTGAAGGTCACGCGCCCCTGGTCTCGGGTCAGGTCGACGATGCGGTCGTATCCGAGCTCGATACCGGCCGCACTTTTATCAATCGCGTACAGCTTGAGGTCAATGCCGGACCTGGCCGCAACCACCAGGAAATCGACTTTCTGCAGGTCCTGCACATACCAGGCAGTGCCATTGAGCTGGTCGCCGTCCGCGGTGACGGTGGCTGAGTCCCATTGCAGGGCGTCTTCCTGTCCCTGAATGGCGAGTGTTGCACTTTGACCTTCGGCGATTTTCTGCAGCCATTCAGTGGCGGCTGCCGTACCGGCATGCTTCAACACATAGGTTGTCTGGAGCGTCGAAGTCAGTGGCGTGGGCATCGCCGCACGACCGACTTCCTCGGCGACCGCAACGGCGGTGACCAGGCTCATGCCGACGCCGCCGGCTTCTTCTGGCACAGCGAGTGCAGTCCAGCCGAGCTCTACCATTTCCCGCCAGGCTTCCTGATCGTAGAAGCCTGTGCGCTCATCACCGAGGTAGGGATCTTCAGTACCTTTGGCTGCCTTGCGCAGGGCCAGCAAGGGCGCTTTGTCGTCCATGAAACGACGCGCGGCGTCCTTCAACATTTCCTGTTCTTCGCCGAAGCCGAAATCTCTGGGTTGTGCCATGACTGCCTCCGTTACTTCGTCTTGGGCAGGCCGAGGACCCGCTCGCCGAGAATGTTGCGCTGAATCTCGCTGCTGCCGCCAGAGATAGTGCCGGTGTAGGTGTTCATGTAACCCAGCGCCCAGCGCCCGTTTT
>RGBY01000523.1 GCA_009919445.1 Planctomycetia bacterium | reverse complement strand
GTGGGTCGGTATGCGGCGGTGTTGATGCCGCTGAAAGTGCCTGCGGGCTGACCTCAGCGGCCGGTCGTACCGGGGTCGTTGGCCGGGCGGCCATGGCAGAGGCGAGTTCGCGTGAGACTTCCCGGGCGGCGGCCAAATCGGATTCGGCGCAGGTGGGCTGGCCATCCGACAGCTCGGCGACGACTGTAGCCCCCGCCTCCGAGCCGATCTCGACGACAAACCGCTCACCCACCGGGGTCAGCAGCAGGTCATAGCCGGCGGTCACCTCAGGACCGCAGTTCATCGAATGGCAAAAGCAGGTTGCCGCTGCCCGGCGACAGTTGACCGCCACCACGAACAACTGCTTGCGGCGGGCCAGGTAGAAGGGGTCAACGTAGTCACCCTCCAGAAAGACCCGGTCCTGAATGGCCAGAGCTGCCAGGTCGCAGGCCCGAGGGCCAATTACAGCCAGTGGCTGCGGTGATTCGGCATCAGCGAGTTGCTGCCATGAGCCCTCCTGCCGCCGCCACTGCTGAATGGTCTCTCGTGGGGGGAAGAGAAAGTTTTTCAGTGAGTGTGGGCCGGCAACATGCTCAAAGGGGCCGGCGTCGGGGTGATGCGTCAGCCGGTAATAACCGCCGTCTTGCTCATCAACAAGACCATGTGGCAGGCCGGCAGCCTCATCCAAACGGTCATAAACCACCGCACCATCGCGGACCTGGGGGGCCACTGTCTGAAACCCGGCTGCCCGCAGGCAGTCGAAGAGCCGCTGGAGGTCGGCCTGGGAGATCCAGAAAGCAGATGAGTCAGGCATTGCCGGTGTCGCCGCGGTAGGGGCTCGGGCAGCAGCGGCCGCATGTAGGGCGGGGCTGCAGGCCACTTCTTACAAACAACTCTACGGCAAACGGGCCTATTCTGGCCACTATGAAGCTGCGGGAGAAAGCGAGACAGGGAGGCAGGAGTGGACCCTGCCACTGGCAGCTATGCCACACTTGGCGTGACGAAGCTCGGTCACCAGAGATGATGGTGGCTTGGCAGCAATCGTCAGGCTGTCGGCGTGGGGCTGTTGTAGCCTTCGAAGAAGGCCAACAGTCTGTTTTTATCAAACGGCTTGACGATGAAATCGACCGCCCCCAGTTGGATGCACTCATTGAGTTTCGCCCGCTGGTCGATGGCGCTGATCATCACCACCTTGGCGTCTTGTGTCTCTGTACGAATCGCTCGGAGTGCTTCGACGCCGTCCATTTCTGGCATGACAATATCCATGGTTACCAGGTCGGG
>RGBY01000522.1 GCA_009919445.1 Planctomycetia bacterium | reverse complement strand
TCCTGCGTGGTGTTCAACGCCCCACCAATCGACGGCCTGGGCAACACCGGTGGCTTTAAGCTGCAAATCCGTGACCGCACCGCTCGCGGGCCAGCGGTGCTTGAGCAGACGACGGCTGAACTTGCCGGGGCGCTCACTGCCCAGCCTGGTCTGGTCGGGCTCTTTTCAACCTACAAGGCCAATCAGCCACAGCTTTTCATCGACATCGACCGCACCAAGGCCAAGGCCGCCGGCGTCTCGATCGCCGCGATCAATCAGACCCTGCAGGTTTATCTAGGCAGTGCCTACGTCAACGACTTCACGGCCTTTGGTCGCAACTGGCAGGTCACCGCCCAGGCAGACACACCCTTCCGCATGCTGCCGGAAGATATCGGGCGGCTCAAGGTCCGAAACGTCACTGGCGAGATGGTGCCGCTGGCAACGCTTCTCACCGTGGAAGAGACAAGTGGGCCGGCCGTGGTCACCCGCTACAACCTCGCCCCCTCTGCCGATCTCTCAGGCAGCACCCTACCCGGCACCAGTTCGGGTGAGGCGATCGGCCTGGTGGAAGCCTTGGCCAGTCGCCCACCGCTAGGCCGTGGCCTGCTACCACCGGGCTTGGACTATGAATGGACTGATCTCTCACTGCAGCAGATGCTTGCCGGCAACACTGCAAGTTTTGTGTTTGTGCTTGGCACGGTGTTTGTGTTCCTGGTGCTGGCTGCCCAGTACGAAAGCTGGCTGCTCCCGCTTGCTGTGATTCTCATTGTGCCGATGTGCCTGCTGGCAGCCATTACCGGGGTCTGGATTGCTGGCAGCGACAACAACATTTTCACGCAGATTGGCCTGCTTGTTCTTGTTGGGCTGGCCGCAAAAAATGCGATTCTGATCGTCGAGTTTGCCAGGCAGCGAGAGGCGGACGGACTGCCACGGACTCAGGCCGTGCTGGAAGCTGCGGTCCAGCGGCTGCGGCCAATCCTGATGACGTCTCTGGCCTTCATCCTCGGCGTGGTGCCGTTGCTACTCGGCCGAGGTGCGGGGGCAGAGATGCGGGTCGCCCTCGGTACGGCGGTCTTCTCGGGCATGCTCGGCGTGACGATCTTTGGGATTTTCTTTACGCCGGTGTTTTATTCCGTCGTCATGTGGTTTAGCGGAAACGACGTGGCCAGCGGTGGCGAAAGCACAACGTAAAAATGGGGGCACCAGGCCCAACAATTCCCTGTCCACCCCCCCAAAAAACTACTTCTGCTGTGTCTTTTTGCGATATTTACCTTGTATTCC
>RGBY01000521.1 GCA_009919445.1 Planctomycetia bacterium | reverse complement strand
AGCGGCCACGCGAGGTCATTGCGTAGAGCGTGCCAGTGTTTGTGTCGATCGCGATGTCACCAAAGGTGTTGGTGTTCACGCCGGTGGGGTTCATGCCCAACACGGGGAAGCTCGCCAGGCTCGACACGCTCGGCACAGCGGTCTCACCGCTGCCGGTGTAGCTCAGGGTGGCGCGGTTGAGCACGTTGGAGTTGTGCGTGAAGTACCAGAAGGCGTCGTTGTAGAAGGCACCGTTATTCGGGTCAGACCCCAGGCCGAGCGACAGGCCGCCGACGCTCTTGATCGTGTTGGTGGACCGCTCCCAGTAGTCGAACGTGTTGGCCGCGTTCACAAAGAACATCTGGTTGCGGACAGAGTCGTACGCATTGGCATTGGCGGTCTGGCCGATCTCGGCGCTGGTGAGCACCTTTGTGGCCGTCTGGTCGGCAGGATTGATCTCCCAGATGTCGTTGGCGACATCGACGCCATACATGTAGTGGCCAAGCGTTCCGGCGGCGGCATCCGCGCCAGAGATGGCCATCACGGCGAAGGCCGTGAGCATCAGGAGTGTTTTGGAGAGGGTGGAAAAGACGCCGTGAACCGTGGTGGTGGTGTTCATCGGATTCGTGCTCTTGCAACGGGAAAACGTTGAGCAAGCGACGAGACCGAGTGCGAAGACAAACCGCGGCGTAAACGGAAGGGCTCAGAAGGATGCGGAAGAAACCGCTCAGACGGAGCTACGACCTGATCCTGAAATCAAGAAAGGCATGAACCGATCCCGAGAATCTCGGGCGGGCTGCCAGATTTCAGGTGCTGCGACGTCAGTCGCACGCGGTCAGTAGCTGACTCCTTCTTACATCGGCCAGAAAAACTGCTTTCCGGCCATCACTTCACACAAATGTATCGGCCATCTGTTGGCCTGTCAACAACCCATTAAAAAACTTTTCGGATATTCCGAAAAACCCTCAAAAACCTCGCTTTCACCGCCAAAATGCCTGCGACGAAAGCCAACTCCTCAGCCACGGAGTACGGCTGGGAGCATTTTTGTCAGCCCCCAGCTCGCCCCAAGCATGCTTTTCGCCGTGTAGACGTCGATAAGGCTCCGCGTCAGCATCTTTCCCCCAGAGTGCCAGGGCAGCCAGGCTGGCTTGAGCGTCGGTGCCAACGGTGCCCGCACAATCGTGTTGTGCACCAGCGGTAGCATCAGCGGATCGTGGACATACCCAATCCCGCTGCCTGGCTCCGCGACAGTTCCCCCAGGAAGTCCGCCCCACGGCACAC
>RGBY01000053.1 GCA_009919445.1 Planctomycetia bacterium | reverse complement strand
CGACTCGCCTCAGCCAGTGCTGTCCTCGGTGTTGCGATCGGCTCTCTCGTGTGCCTGAAACTGCTGTTCTGGCTCCTCTGGTCACCAGCGGCGACGCCACTGGGCTCCGTTTCGGGAACAGTGACACTTAATAGCCGCCCGCTTGAACGGGCCACGATTGAATTCACCCCGGCAAGCGGCGGGCCGTCTTATGGCATCACGGATCGAAGAGGCCGTTACGAACTTGAGTATCTCCCTGGAAAACCGGGGGCGACGCTTGGTGAGCATGTCGTTCGGATAACGACTTACGACTGGATAACTGGGGCGAACGGTACAAAACGCGAGATTCCCGAGGTTGTGCCAGAGCGGTACAACAAAGTCTCAACGCTTACCACGACGATCAGACCAGGTTCTCAGCGGGTTGACTGGGCCCTTACAGCCCCCTAGTTTGTGGAGCAATTCAACAAGCCTGAAGGGAGCGTTGTCGGTCGCTCTAGAACGACGGGCACCGAAATGGCCATGACCCGCTTTGCAGAAAATTTGGCTCAATGATGCAGCGACTGCTTGCGTTGGTCAGAAACGAGATTGGACTCGTTGTGGGCGTTGGCACCGCAGGTCTTTTTTATGGCTACGGGCAAAATTGGCTTCAAGACCTGTCGAACCCTTGGTGGTCTGGAGGACTGTTTGCCTGGTTGTTTCTCGCGATTCTCTGGCTGGCCTTTGGTGTTGTCCGCCACGCTGATGCGTTGGCAGTGCGGCTTGGTGAGCCATACGGAACAGTGATTCTGACGTTGGCAGTTATTGGCATCGAAGTGTCGATGATCGCTGCCGTGAGCCTCACCGGGAAGGCTCATCCGGAACTTGCCCGTGACACCATGTTTTCTGTGGTGATGATTGTACTGACCGGCATGTTTGGCGGAACGCTCTTGGCGGGTGGCCTCCGCCACCATCAACAGGAATACAACCTTTCGGGAGCAAATGCCTATCTAGGAGTGCTCGTGCCATTGGCAGTGTTGACGTTGATTATGCCGCGGTTCATCGAAGCGGCCCCAGGAGGCAGAGTCAGTCCACTTCAGGCCGTCTTTCTCATGGTCACATCGGCAGGTTTATACCTGACGTTCTTACGGGTTCAGACTGGGAGTCAGGCCAGTTTTTTTCACGATGCCTCCGACGTTGAATCACACGAGGAGGCAATTGCATACTCAACGACCATTCACGCAGTTCTCCTTGCCGGGACGATGCTGCCAGTCGTGTTGCTCGCGAAGAGTCTGGGGAAATTGGTCGACCATGCCGTCCATACCCTTGATGCCCCGCCTGCTTTGGGTGGGTTTCTCGTAGCTGTTCTCGTATTGTCGCCAGAGGGTTTGAGTGCGTTACAAGCCGCCCGTGAAAACCGCCTGCAACGCACGATCAATATTCTCCTTGGATCAGCAACGAGCACCATTGGCATGACCGTGCCAGTCATGATTGCAATTGTTTTGCTGGCCCTTACCCTGTTCACAAGTGTGGTCACACTTGCAACTGGGCGAACCACACTGCTGCAGGGTGTTGTTCACCTGATTCTTTTCGCGGCGTATGTCATGCTGATCTTTGACGGATCATGATCTTAACGCAGTTGCCATGATCGAATTCACGACGGGGCTTAGGGCGTCGAACCCTCTGTAGATAGGCTTTCGATGTAATCAAGCAGGCTGGCGAATTCATGGATGCTGAAGGAGTTGAGGAGTTCAGATGGCATGACCGACGTTGGCAGGGTGACACGCTCGTCAATCGTCGCCACCGGAATCCGCTGTTCCTTTCCGGTTGCGTCACGGAGCGTGATTGTTTCTGCTGACTCATTGGTGATGAAGCCAGTGACCGTGATACCACTTTCAAGCAAAAGCAGGTTGGTTTTGAATCCTTGGGCAATCGTCTTGTTGGGAAGCATGATTGCTTCGGCCAATTGCGGGCGTCGATAGATTTTGGCAATTGATCCAAGATAGGGCCCCTTTGCTGGGCTCGTCTCATCGACGGTGTGGCAGTTGACGCATTGCCCCCGGTTGAAGACAGCCTCGCCAAGGGCGATATTGCCCTGCGTGTAGTTGCTTGCAGTTTCAATCACCTCAAGGATTGGCTTCTCGCTCACTTTGGGTGTGCTGTCTTCGCCTGGTTGCTGAATGCCAAGTCGGCTCACCGCGCTTCTTGCAAGTCGGGCGATGGCCTTGTCGGGATCACTCGTCGCAGCCACAAGTCGCTCGTTTATGGTTGGCAACTTGGTCCAAAATGCGGCCTGGATGAGGGCCTTGCGACCTGCTGGCCGCTGCCAGGCTTGTGCGATTGCCTGCTGACTTGTCGCCTGGGGCTCAAGGCCGTTCTTCGATGTCGAGGCAATTTTAAGAAGGCCGGCCGCATACCACTCGCCGCCCGGCCCGTCGGCCTTTTCGAGAAGCTGGGAGGCCAGGAAGTCGGCCTGGTTTGGCAGGGTCTCCGCAGCCAAGAGGACCGCCCGAGCCTGATCCTGCTCTCTTCGGGCATTGGGCTGTCGCTGCAGGTTGACCAACGCATCACAGACGCCTGGAAAGGCGTCCGGGGCGTTGCTCTGCAGCAACAAACGAATAGAGGCAACGAGTGCCTCGGCCGTCGTATCAGAAGACCGGGCTGTCGCCGTCACAATCGGTACCGCTCTGGCCGGCAATTGGCCGCCATCAGTGAGCTGCTGGGCGAGTTGCATCATGAGGGCGGGACGAAGTGATGCGTCGGCTTCAGCCAGTTCAATCAACCGCACAAGCCCCGAATCGTTCCGCAGGCGATTTTTGCCGAATGCGGCGGCAATGGTGGCAGCCTCAGCCGGCGAGGTTTGCGGGCTCTCTAGGAGGACGTTGAGGGCGTGAAGGATCCGCGGTGTTTCTTCCCAGCCAACCGGCTGGTAGTAGGGCCCTCGCGTGTCGGGACGTGTGCTCCACGAATCACCCTGCCACTTGGCCTCTTGTTGCGCAAGCCGGGCAAGCGTCTCAATAATGAGCGACCGCTGATCGGCCGCGGTATTTGTTTCGAGGCGGTCCAACAATGCATCGACAACCTCAGGCTGGTGCATTCTCGTCAGTGCCCGGGCTGCGTTCTCTCGCGCAAGGCGGGTGCCGCTATCGAGCACGGCCAGTGCCGCAGTTGCAGCCCTCAGTTTTGCCAGTGACCGATAGGCCGTGTGGGAAATGAGTGGATCGGCAGATCCCAGATGGGCGGCAATGCCCGCTGCGACGTCAAGGCCGCCTTGCCGGGTCGCGGTTATGATCGCCTCCAGAATTGCACGCGGAGCCGGGGCCTCAAGCCAACGCTGCAGGACTGCAGCAGGAACGGGCCCACGTTTTGAAACTGGCTGCCGCGTGATTCCAAGATCACCGCAGCTGCGGATCAACAACGGGTAGATTGGATCGTCTGCGGCGACATTTGAGACAACCATGTCGAGCACACGTTGCGCCACTTGAAAATGAAGGCCTTGCTGCGTCAGGGTGTACAGAGCAGCCACGCGATTGCCCTCGTTGGCATTCCGGTCCGTCACGATACCCAGAACCGCCTGCTGGATGGCGGGAGAAAAGGGACGCCTTAGCAGCATTCGCTGCGCGGCCAGGCGTGTCACGTGACTTTTGGAGCGGCCGATGAGATCGACCAGTGCCTGATCACTGAGTCGGGCAAAGTCAGGGGCGGGCCGGGGGGTTGAGCCTATCGCCTTTGCCCTGACAAGAAAGCCGTGAGCCGGGCCGCTCCAGCCAAACGTTGCTGGCCCATGCCAGGCGGCCTGATAGATTGCACCGTCCCCACCGACATCAATGTCTGTCGGCCGTGGCATCTTGATAAATCGGGCTGGCGGCCCGTTCTCCACAAAGCCAGCCCCACGCCGGTGGACTGGATGCCGAAACGACCCCTCGCGGCCCCAGTCGCAGGTGTAAACCTGCTTGTTCCACGCCTCAGGAATGTCTGGTTCATCAACGTAGCAGGCACCGCATCCTGAGCCACCGCCATAATCGGCGAGAGGTGCCACCACCTCAGCGGAGAAGTTCCGAAACAGCCGGGGGTATCCGTGGTCTTCGAGCCCACTGAGATGGTGAAACCGCACATTCCATCCACCACCGTCATTGGTGTTGTCACGGGCAAACAGGTCGAGTGTTGGCGACACCGAGATCCCATAGATGTTCCGGGTCCCTTCGGAAAAGGCCTCTAGCCCAGTCCCGTCTGGGCGGAAACGAACAACCCCACCGCCGCGAAGCTGCAGGTTCCGGCTGTCACGACCAGTTGCCTTCATAAAGCCAAAGTCACCCACAGCAACATAGATCCAGCCATCAATTCCCATTTCAAGGCCATTTGTGGTGTGATCTGCGGGACGCTTATCGAAACCGAACGCGATATCAGAGATCAGGCGTTCTGAGGCATCCGCAACACCATCGGCATCGCGATCAAAAAAGACGTCAATATGCGGTGGATGAAGAACATAGAGCCGATCATGATCCCAGAGGATGCCACGGGGTGAATCAATGTCCCGTATAAACTCGGTCACCTCGTCTGCTCGCCCATCCTGATCACGATCTCGCAGTCGCAGGACACGGCCACGATGGGCCTGTCTGCCAAGCGAACCATTGCCATCACTCGAGACGTAAAGATCGCCATGCGGTGTAGCGGCGATTGCAGTTGGGTAATTGGCCATTCGCCAGGGTGCAAACAGGGTCGCTTCAAATCCGGCGGGTACTTCCACCAGGTCTAGCAAGGCCTCTTCCTCTGCTGCGGGGAGACGGTGGGACGCTGGCGGAATGTTCCCTTCCTTTGCCCAGTGGTCGTCCATGGGTTCCGCCGTGGCAGCGGTGGTTGAAATTGCCAGCGGCTTGCCGGCTTCGTCATAGAGCCGTAGTTCACGAAGACTTGGCCACATACCCCGTTCCTGACGGAGCAGGGTCACCCGAAGACTGCGTGCCGTTCGCGGCTCAAACTGATCTCGGCGGACGCCGCCGGTGCTGTTGCGAGAGGCATCAACGACGGTATTCCACTTCTGGCCGTTATCGGAAACGGCGATCGTGTACTGCATCCATTCGTTGGGAAACTCCCACTCAATTTCAGCAGCCGAAAGCGATTGTGCCTGGGGAAAATCAACCTGAATCCAGGCCGGCATTTCTGGGCCTGCCGCACACCAGCGGGTTGCTTTGTTTCCATCCAGCCCGTGTTCAGGCGGATGAGCGGGCTGTTGCTGCGTCGTGCTCGCTGTGACCGTGACGGACATCCCGGTATTGCTCGCCTGCGTTCCCTCTGCTTCGGCAGTGACGATACGAACCAGATTGGAACCCGAATAAGGCTTGTGATACTCAGCCTGCCCTAGTTTGCCGCATGCCCAGAGGAGCCCTCGCGTGACCAGTTCCAGATAGCGTGGGTCTTCAACGTTGTGATTGAAGTGGCCAAGCGACGTGGAGAAGGTTCTGGTTGGCCCCTTGGTGTTCACCCAGGCAACAGCCGCGGTCTCAGTTATCTCTTTGCCGTTTCGCTGATAGGTCTGGGTTCCGATGGCCAATGGCTCTGCATCGAACATTATTTCGTTATTGTAGAGTTCCTCATTTCCGGTCACCCAATCAGTCAAACCGGAAACGATTGGATGCACCTTGTCGACAAACCGCACCGCAACCGGCAGGTGTGGGCCGTGCCGCACCGACATGAGCCCAATCTGGCGGCACCAGGATTTGTGATCTTTTGCGGTAAAGGTCTCTGGTGACCCACCACGGCCGCGGAAAGAATGCATGGCGCAGTGAAGATGGACAGCCGGAATCGTCTCATGTGCCGCCAGAATATTCCGCATCGTCGTGGGATCGTCATTGAGCGCGACGCATTCATCGTGAATGACAACGTCATACCCATCAGCCCACTTCGGATCCCGGAACATCGGCATCCCCAGGCTCGCGGCAACGATGTTTGGCTCATCTGGATTCGTGCGATAGTAAACAACGTCCACTCGCACATTGGCCCGCGACTGAATTCCCTCAAAGAGCAGACGGTGCTGTACGTCATAATCATGGCAGCACCCGCCGGCGATCAATAATGCCTTTAGTGGCATCACCGTTGGCGGGGGTGGGGCAAGCCCGGTCGCCTCTGGGTTCACCTCAGCCGCAGAAAGCAACGGTGCCGTTGTGGCAAAAAAACTGGCACAACAAACAAAAACGCAAATGACCCAACTCGTGAACTTCATTGGCATGACCATCGACCACTCTCGGGAAAGCAATTGAGCCTCAGGCATCCTTGGGGGCAAAGGAATACAAACCCTTTTTGAGGACAATAGCCAAACTCGCAGCTGCCTTACAGCCGGACTGACGAGCACGGTGTGCTGCGATTGGCTAATAGGCGTGTTTCTCTTCAGTTTCTGGACCGTTTTTTTGACACAGAATGGCAGCCGCATCACCAACGCCGATGCGTTGGCAGCCCATCTGCAGGTAGTGGACGCAGGTCTGCCAGTCACGGATCCCGCCACTTGCCTTTACGCCCAGCCGCCCGCCTACCGTGGTGAGCATGAGTGCCACAGCTTCCGGCGTGGCCCCAGCCGGCCCAAAGCCAGTCGAGGTTTTCACAAAGTCTGCCCCCGCGTCTTCTGCCAGTTGGCAGCCATGAATAATCTCTTGGGGTGAGAGAAAACAGGTCTCCAGAATCACCTTCACCAAGACCCCGGCCGGCTTCGCAACTGCCACGACACCGGCGATGTCGTCCAGGACATCCCTGAGCCGACCAGAGCGGAGTGCTCCGATTGAAAGCACCATGTCAAGCTCACGACTCCCTGCCGCAATTGCCTCAGTGGCTTCGGTGACCTTGGTCAAGGTGGCATGGCTTCCATGCGGAAAACCAACAACGCTGGCAATGGTGATGGAACTGTCCGCGACCAGGTCAACGGCAGCAGGAACATCGGCCGGCCTGACGCAGAGGCAGCCAACCCCCAGCGACCGGCACATGGCTGCAGCCGCTGCCAGTTCGCGATCGGTCTGCTGAGGCTTGAGTACGGCATGATCGAGTTTGGCCGCGACACTGGCCGGCGTGTATGGTTCACCCATCGTTGGTCGCCTCCTGCTGGAAATGTCGGCCCAGCCAACGCTGCAAGAGCAGCACGCCGAGGATACCGCCAGTAATCCCCAGGCAGTCCGCCAGCCAATCAGCAGCCTCTGCCTGACGACCAAACATCGGCTGCGTCAACTCATCCAGCATGCCAAAGCCTGCGAGGAGGCAGCCCAAGGCGAATAGACGCTGTGGTTTGCCTCCCCAGCCGAACGTTGCAAGAGCGGCCGCGAGACTCGCCAGCACGCCGTAGGCCAATAGATGCAGCAGTTTGTCGATGCCGGGGTACCGCACAAACCCTCCGACCGTTGGCAGGTGAGTCGCAGTGATGAGCACAAGCGTATAGCTGACGAGTGCCACCGTGAGGACGACCTTCATGAAGGACGTGCGAGACGGCCTGGCTGAGGCGGGCGTGCCGGCAGGAGGGGTGCTGGAATTCACGGAGGAGCGCCTGCGTGGGGAATCGTATTCAAAAACGCTCTAGGAAGTCGAGATGTCCCCCGCGAACCGCAAGTTCCTGTTCTTGGCTGCTGAGCGTGTGGTAGGGGAGATGGGCCACCGCTGCCAGCGGCGACATAAGGGCCTCCTGCAGCCTTCGCCGGCCCTGCTCATTGGGGTGCATGTCAGGCAGGGCGATTGCCGCGTCCAGCCGAAATGGTCCGACCGCAGTGCGAGTGAGCTGCTCCATCACGGCCGTGGTTTCTGCTGCCGCTGCGACATCACGGCCAATGGCACGGACAAACGTGCCGGTTGAACAGGTGACCTCAAGATCAAAGCGAGGCCAGTCGTAGCCGGTCACGACGAGCCGTTCAATCTCAACCTGTTTGGCCACCAGTTCGACCTCCCGTCCCTTGCGGGCAAGCTGGTAGGCCCGCTGCCCGGCGACCAGCTTTGCCGAAAATTGACATGGTTGCTGGAAGATTTGACCACGCTGCGTGGCGACCGCTGCCTCGAGTTCCTCGGGGGATGGCAGCCGTGGGGTCGGCTCAATGGTCAGTTCTGTTTCGAGGTCATCTGATGGGCTTGAGCGACCAAGCAGAAAGCTCGCGGCGTATTCCTTTTTGGTCTGGTGAATGAAGTCGATCAACTTCGTCGCCTTGCCAA
Source organism: Planctomycetia bacterium (assembly GCA_009919445.1). Lineage (GTDB taxonomy): Bacteria > Planctomycetota > Planctomycetia > Pirellulales > UBA1268 > UBA1268. The sequence goes on along the minus strand of RGBY01000053.1, from coordinate 4,451 downwards.
TGCAGATCACCACCACGCCCGTGGCCAGTGGATCAAGCGTGCCGGCGTGACCAACGTGCTTGGTTCCAAGCAGTCGGGCGACCCGATCGACAACCCCCCGCGATGTCACCCCGGCCGGCTTGTTGATGACAACGATTCCTGGGCGTGGCGTTGCGGCCGTTTCCTCGCCTGCCATTTAGTCCTCCACCAAGCCCGTCAGTGGAAAACTGTAGAGCGAAGCAACATCCTCAGCCGCCCGTCCTCGCAGGCGAACCTGCTGCTTGAGTTCCTCCGGATCGGGAACAGCACCAGCCACCAGCCGATCAAACTTAAGATCAACCAGTGCGGCTGTTGCCGGCTGATCAGAGCGAGCGTGCCCGAGTGGGAACATCACCAAGCCACTGTCGTGCGTGCCCAATTCGCTGTGTTCAATCGTGACGCTGGTGGGAATGCCCTCGGGGTAGCGGCGATCATATTCCTCTCCGCCAGGAACGATCTCAAGACGGTCAATGAGGGCCCGCACTGCTGGATCAGCGATTGCCGCTGGGGAGTAGTCGTCGGGAAGGAGCATGAGTTCCGCCCAGCCGGGCTGGCCGCAGCCAGCAGCAAGTGCCGTCTGCGCCTTCAGAAGCGTCCTCGACAGAATGTAGGGGAGTGAGTGATCAGCCGACTGGCGGGTCTGTGGATTTCGCTTGGCGGGATCGGCAATGATGGAGAAGGCAGGCTCATAAATCGCAACCCTGACCTTCTTAACGGAATGCAGATCGGCAACCAGTGCGGGCTGGCGGGCAATAAGGTCAATCACGGCCTGCAGGCAGCCCGCTGACTGATGCTCGTACAGCCCGAGTTTGAAGTGCATGCCGTGAATGGCAAATGCATCACCTGATTCCCCCAGTTCGAGGTCAAAGGGACTGTGACCGTCGGGGCAGGGCATGTTGAGCCGATAGATTGCCAACGGATTGCGAAAGACATCCTGCGGCCCTTGAAACCCGGCCACAGCCCGGCGTGCCGCCACGACGGCTGACTCAGCGGCAATAGCGGCCGAGGCCCCCTTGCTGTCGGAAAGTTGGTGACCGGCCCGAATGGCGCGAAAGGGAACGTGATGGGCGACAACCAAACCAATTGCGGACTCAATCTGTGCCTCGGAGCCACCAATCGCAGCGGCATACACAGCGGCTGCGGCGACGGCACCGTGGTGGACATGGTCAATGGCAAATCGCCGCAAAGGGAACACCTCAGCGAGGCGTCCACGGATTTCATCGATGAGGAGCATGAGCCGCAGAGTCGTGTCACCGTCAAACCCAGCCTCGCGAGCTGCCGCGAGGGCCACGGGGTAGTAATCGTTGTGGCCAAACTCGCCGGCGGTGCGGCCCTTTTCGGCGTCGTACCCAAAGTTGGTGCCGTTTGAATCCCACTCGCGGACGGCCGCCGCGTTGGCCAGCACCGCTTTCTCGGTCGCACAGGCATGTCCCCCGCCAAAGCAGATACCGCCTCGGCTGCCAGTCGCCGGACGTGTTGCGACCGCCTCCTGCCGGAGGACAAGGGGAGCATTGGTGCGATGGCAAAGTGCCGAGACGCCGCAGCCGACGCTATCACGGTGGAAGCGTTCCACCAGCGCGAGGGAGGCGTCACCTATTGGCTGCGGGAAGTCGAGAAAATCACGACAATAACGGGCCAGACCACGGGCCTGATTGGAGTCTGCCGGCAGTAGGCGGGTCGCGGCAGCAGGGGGGCTGGTTGCAGGCATCAATGCTTTTCCGGTGGCAGAACGATCGAAACGAGCCGTTGGTTCTACCCGATCAGCGGCTGACGATAGACTGCTGCGTAATGGAACCGCAAAAACTTGGACCGTACGAGCTGCAAAACCGCCTCGGCCGAGGTGGCATGGGAGCGGTCTACGAGGCCCGCCACGAACAGACCGGGGAGACTGTTGCGGTCAAACTGTTAGCGGCGCACCTGACCGACGACCCGGGATTGCGGCAGCGGTTTGAGGCGGAGATTGAAACGCTCAAGCCGCTCCGCAGCAGTGGCATTGTTCACCTGCTGGCATTTGGCGAGCAAGATGGACAGCCGTACTTTGCGATGGAATTGGTTCGCGGCAAAAGCCTCTCCGACCGACTGAAATCAGTTGGGCCACTTCCCTGGAGACAGGCGGCAACCTTGGCGAGTGATATCGTCCGGGCCCTGAAGGTCGCCCATGACCATGGCATTATCCATCGCGACCTCAAGCCTGCAAATCTGCTTTTAGTCGATGACCCCCAAGCTGCCGGCACCTCAATCAAACTCGCCGACTTTGGCATTGCCCGGCTGTTTGGCTCGGCGGGCCACACGGCTCATGGCAGCATTGTTGGCACAGCCGAATTCATGGCACCGGAGCAGGCGGCCGGCAAACCTCTCGATGCCCGCGCAGACCTCTACGCCCTGGGCCTGGTGATGTTCACGATGCTGACTGGCAAGCCGCCGTTTCGCGGGGCCCAGCTCACCAAGATCATCACCCAACAACTCCACGAGAAGCCCCCGTCGATCAGCCAGATTTGTCCTGACGTACCGGCCGCTGGCCGTTGGCCGCCGGCTGACTGCTATTCTCAGCGCTGCAGATGCCGGCAACCAGGCGACGCCGGCACCTCTGCGTGTCGGTTCCCCAACCTCACAGAAAGACGGCCCGGTTGTCATTCGTCCGCAGGTTCCACCCTCGACTCCAACGGCTGTCAGTCGCAGAAGCGAGCAGACGCACCAGCCAATTGGTGGCGGCATCGACTTGGACGCCGCAACTCGGGATGCGACTAGAGCCGGAGGCATTCAGGCCACGGACGAAACCATTGACCTGGCGTCCCAGGATCTGGCGGCTCAGGATCCGGCTCAAACCACCGATCTGCCCGCTGGCTTGCCCGCAGACGCAGGGGAAGCGGCTGCGACCACCGATTTTTCCAGGCCGGACAATCCCCCAGGCAGCCTCGGGAGCATTCAGCATCGATCGACGAAAGAGGCGACTGGTCGCAGGCCAGCCGGTTCAGTTGTCACAGGGCCATCGCAGGCAAGCGCGGACACCGTCGTTGATCAGTTTCGCGGCAGTCGGTTTGTCACGATGGCCGAAATTGAGCGGGCCAATGAAGAGGTTGCCACCCGCCAGCGGTTTCGCCAAAGGCGGCTGCATTTTGTTGTCACCATACTTACGGCCGGCATGGCAGGCATGATTGCCTACTTGCTACTCAAGCCACCCACGGCTGACCAGCTTTACGAACGCATCGCAACGGTTGCGGGTGCCCCAGATGGCGACCTGCGTGATGTTGCCCGCGACATTGACGCCTTTTTGGCAGGCTTCCCCGATGATCCGCGAGCATCCGAGATCGCCAAGTTTGATCTCCGCCGCAAGGTTGATCTGCTGGAAAAACGCTCCCGCCGCAGGATTCTGGGAGACCGTGCGGTTCCCGCCATCGAGCGCGACTATCGAGCAGCGCTGAGTCATGCCGATACCAGTCCAACGGCAGCCGTTACCGCGCTTGAGGCAATCGAAACCCTGCACCGAAACCCAGAGCCAGATCTTTCTCAGGAGGATCATGCTGTCTGGATGGCCCTGGTGCAGCGGCAGATTGCGACGCTTGAAGAACGTGCTCGCGGAGAGCAGCAGGCCGATCGGGAGCGGGCTGATGAAATTTTAGCCGAGGCAGCCACGCTGGCAGCCCGAGCCGACAATGCTCCTGCAGAAGAGGCCGCCAGCTTGCGTACGACCCGGCAGAGCCTTCTCTTGAGTCTGATTCAAACCTACGCCGATAGGCCCCACATGGCGCAGGCTGTTGCGACAGCACGCAGCCAATTAGCCGCCCAACAGGCCACCGAGAACAGCGAACCGTAGCAAAACCCTGCAACCGGGCAGGGACGACCGCGTGCTTCGCTGAGCCACTGCACATGTTTGCCCAGCCAGAAAGGAATTTCTTTTGCCATGACCGCCGATCGCTCGAAAAGCCATGCCGCCTTTGCCCGTGCCCGCAAGCTTATTCCGGGTGGAGTCAACTCGCCCGCTCGAGCATTTGGCGGTGTTGGTGGTGAACCCATTTTCTTTCGCAGCGGGCTCGGGCAGCACCTCACCGACATCGATGGCCATGTCTATCTCGACTACATCGGCTCGTGGGGCCCAATGATTCTTGGTCACCGTCATCCGCGTGTCGTGGCTGCCATTGATGAGGCACTCTCACGTGGGACGAGCTTTGGTGCGCCAACCGAGGCCGAAAGCCAACTTGCTGAACAAATCATTGATGCCGTGCCGAGTATCGAAAAGGTGCGAATGGTCAGTTCAGGAACCGAGGCAACCATGTCAGCTATTCGGCTGGCAAGGGGAGCAACCGGGCGTGACCGAATCGTTAAATTCGCAGGCAACTACCACGGCCACGGTGACAGCCTCTTGGTGGCAGCGGGCTCGGCTGCCGCGACCCTGGGTGTTCCGAACTCACCGGGTGTCACTGCTGGTACCGCAC
>RGBY01000520.1 GCA_009919445.1 Planctomycetia bacterium | reverse complement strand
GCAGCAGTTTCGGCGGCAGCGCCAAACTCCCTGAGTTCGGCCGCTGCTGGTTCGGTTTTGTCAGGCCCGCCGTTCGCTGCTTGTTGCATAAATCTTCCTCGAGTATGCCGCTGTTTCAATCGCTGCGGCTGCATCACACTCGATTCTACAATATGCTGCCGGTTGTCATGACGCCGTCCACGATCAGCAGTGAAGCAGCCGCCGGGTTCTCCTGGCATGCCCGCGAATCGACCGATAACTCCCGCCGCGATACCACCGGCAGCAGTGACCGGGTGAGTGTTGAGATCGGTGACCTCAGCGGCTGGCTCGACCTGCACCGCCCCCAGCAGGGCATTCAACTTAGCGGTTGTAATGCCGCGGCCGAACTGCTGGCGGTGAGGCTGCCCGACACCCCTGCCAACCAATTCGTCGATGGCTGGGTTCGCGGCGGCGATGCGGTCGCTATCCACGAACCACGGAATAGCCGCAGGCTTCGTGCCACGGCCCTGTGGCGGCTGGCGAAAGGTCCAGCCGATCTCACTGTTGAACTGGTGCTGTCAGTTCAGACCTCAGCCATTCGCAGCGATGGGGCTGTCGCTGTCGATTGCCGGTTGCCAGCGACGGAGGTCATTCCGGGTATCAGTTCGGACCAACAGTTGGAATGGCTACCGCCCATCCCCACTACTGGCGGTGCCGAACTGCCCTGGCGGCGGCTTGCCGATGCCGCAGTACTCTGCCTCCTGTTTCGCCAGTCCCTTGCGGGTCGAAGTTTCGCGATCTGCGTAAGGCGGGACGAGGGTCGGGAAGTCGCCTTGCAGAGATGCACTCTGCCCGAACGCCCTGGGCTTCCCAACTTCACCCTCACGACCTGGTTTTTCCCCACGCTCATCGAGAAGGGCGTGCTGCATCGAAGCCGCCTCGCGGTCACCCTCGGGAGCCCGGCTAATGATTTGGACTGGGCGGCAGCAGCAGCCCAGTCACTGGCCAGTCAGCCACCGCTTTTGCAGTAGCGGAAATCACCGTGACGGCGGTAGAGTCGGCGTCAAGGATGGTCTTAAACCGGGTAAACAGGCGAAGCCTTGCCGGCAGATGCAGCCTTGGTCTGGCAGCGATCGTCCCAGCCCGAATTGCGAGAGACTGCCCATGCTCGATCTTGTTTTCGCCTCTGATCCTGCCATTGACCGCCCAATTGCCGAGCCGGAAGGCATCTCCGAACCGCTCGGCCTCCGGCTCCGGCAGGCACCACTAACCGCTCTGCGCCAGGCCTATCAGTTGGCCCGC
>RGBY01000519.1 GCA_009919445.1 Planctomycetia bacterium | reverse complement strand
TGCTCCATGCGGCTTTCGATTTGCTCGATCAAGGCCGCTGCATCCTCCTCAAGTTCCAGCAGTCGATCGAAGTTCTGGTCATCGCCGGCTCGGTGGGCCAGCCAGAGCAGTTCTTCGGCATCTTCGCGGGCATGCTTCAGCCAGTCAGGCCGGGACGACACCGGGCGGTGAATCAGCCGTTCAAGCCGGTCGAGGTTGTATCGTGTGGTCATGATGACAGCCTCCTCGTGATTGCGCTGAAATTCTAGGCTTCGTCACCCCGGGTATGCCACTGATGCGAATCTTGCTGCTGATCCTGATCTACTTCGTGCTCTGTCCCATTGCCGGACACTTGCTGGGCCTGGGGATGGTTCGTGCTGCTCTGGCGGGGCAGCAGCCGACCCTGCTCGTCATTTATGCCGTGCGGATTGTGGCCATGCTGCTGGCCTATCTGATTGTTGGGCCGCTGCTCAAGGCATTGCTCGTGCCGAGGCGGGCGTCATGACCGGGGTTGCTTCACAGCCAGCCATGCTCGGAGAACCAGGTGGCGGTCTGCCGCAGCCGGGCGTCCAGTGGCATGGCGGGCCGGAAGCCGAGCCGGCTGCGGGCCTTGGCTGCCGAGCAGGCCCAGCTGGGGACGGTCGCTTCCCGGATTTTGTCTCGCGACAGCACAGCACCGGGGCTTGCGGCCCATTCCGCGAGCGCCCCGACCGACCAGCCAACCGGCCTCAGGAGAGGCCAGACGAGCACCCGGCGGCCGAGTGCCCGAGCAACCCGCTGCCCCAGTTGCCAGTAGGTTGGATGGGCCCCGTCGTCGCAGGCAAGGTAGTAGCCGGAGGGTGAATATTCTCCAGCAGCATGGCTGTCGAGCCGTTCTCCGGAAGCAGCTGCCAGCATCAGCAATTGCACCAGATCATCGACATGAATCAGTGACAGCCGTGGCGTTTGAAAGCCGACAACAAAGTGGATGCCACTGCGGGCGATGGCCTTGAACATCGCGGCGATCTTCCGGTCGCGGGCACCATAGACGATGCCGGGCTGAACAATAGTGATCGGCAACTGCCCGGCACGCTTCTGCAGTTCAATCTCGCCGGCCCGTTTGCTCGTGCCGTAGTGCGAGACGGGGTGCGGTGTATCGGTCTCATCACGAAAACTTCGATCCTGCCGGGGTGGTCCCGCCGCAGCCAGGCTCGAAACCGCCACGAGGGTTGGTGGGTTCGGCCGGTCGGCGCAGGCCTCGGCAAGCCGGGCGGTCCCCTGCCCGTTGGTTGTCATCAGGTC
>RGBY01000518.1 GCA_009919445.1 Planctomycetia bacterium | reverse complement strand
GACCCAGGCGAAACGGAAAACCTGCTGCCTGCCAATCCGGCCGCTGCCTCAACCCTCCAGCAACAATTGACGGCCTGGCAACGAGACGTCATGAAAAGTCTGTCTGGAGCCGACTACCACAAGTAATTGCATTCAACCATCCAAAACCTCTTCCGGAATCGACGCCCCATGAACCATCTCGCCCGATCCTGCCAACCCCGGCAGGCATCCGTGACGCCCTGCCCCACAGCTGCCATCCCGGTCTCACGCCGGCGGTTGCTGGCGGCGGCCGGTGTGGCCGCGGCCGTCAGCAGTCTGCCGCCGGTAAAGGCCGCCGCCCCACGGCGTGGCATCCCGCTTGGCTTCGACAACTTTGCCGTGCGGGCCTGTGGCTGGAATGCCCGGCAACTGGTCGACCATGCTGAGGCTCTCCGTTGCGACTCGCTCTTCATCACCGACTTTGGCCCGCTGGACGGTCGTTTTGACGATGCGTCACTCGCCGAGCTTCGCCAGTACGCCGTCGATCGCGGCGTTGCCATCGAACTGGGCTCCTGGAGCATCTGCCCAACCGCCAAGCGATTCAAAAATGACTGGGGCACTGCGGAAGAGCACCTTGCTCTCGGTATCCGAATGGCAAAGGCTCTTGGTGGCCGGGCTTTTCGCGTGATTCTTGGCAGCCGTGAGGACCGTGCAAGCGAGGGCGGCATTGCCGCCCGCATTCATGACACTGTTGCTGTGCTTAAAAAAGTGCGTTCACGCGCCATCGACAGTGGCATCACGATTGCTGTCGAGAACCATGCCGGCGACATGCGTTCAGAAGAACTCGCCGGCCTCGTTGAAGCTGCCGGTAGTGACTTTGTCGGCGTCAACTTCGACTCCGGGAATGCCTGCTGGGCGCTTGAAGATCCGGTTGCCGCGTTGGAACGCCTCGCCCCCTTCATTGCGACGACCAGCCTACGGGATTCGATGGTCTGGGAGTCTGCCAATGGCGTGACAGTCCAGTGGACGGCAATGGGCGAAGGCTGCGTTGACCTGTCGGCGTTCTTCAATCTCTTTGCTGAGAAGTGTCCCGGCGTGACCGTGAACATCGAGACGATTTCTGGTTTCGCCCGCGAACTCCCGCTGTTCGACCAGACGTTCTGGCGGGAGTACCCAAATGTCCGCGGCCGCGATCTCTCCCGCTTCTTGGCGCTGGCCCGTCAAGGACGACCGCTCGAGCCTTTTACAGTTCCTCCGGGCAGTGACCGCAAGGCAGCCGAACGAGACTACCAACTTGCGGAA
>RGBY01000517.1 GCA_009919445.1 Planctomycetia bacterium | reverse complement strand
GGCAGCCCGCCGTGACGCTTTTCCGCGGCCTGGCCGGCCTGCTGCTCGCCCAATGCCTGGTGGCGGCCGGGTTCCTGTTGCTCAAGGCACCTGCCGGGATTCCTCCAGCTTCCCGCCTGAAAGCTGTCGCGGCCATCAGTGGCGTTGTGGCCGCTGCTGCCTGCGGTGGCTGGTGGCTCAGCCAGTCCGCCCGCCGGCTCTCGGCCACCCGGCCAGCCGTGGCAGTTGCCGGAGGACTGGCTGCCAGTCTCGTGCGATTGGCGGCCCCCCTGATCCTGCTCGGCTGGCTGCAGAGCGGTGGGGCAGAACACGCCCTCACGGTTCCGCTGCAGGGGTTGCTGACAGAAATGCTCGTCACCTCCTATCTCGTTCTGCTTCTGGTTGATATTCTGCTGCACGTTGGCAGCGGTCGCCAGCACCCTCCCTAGGGTTTCGAGGTGGGGCAGCGGTTGATCGCCAGCCCCACGACTGCTGTTTTCAGTTATGGAACCGTACCTCCTCTCGTCTTTTGCCATAGCCGCCGATGTCAGCCAACCCGATCTACCATCTCAAAGACGCCTACTTCTTCGAGGTCCCGAAGGGCCTGTGGCGGTACCACTGGCAATCGCTGGAAGACGTTCCTGCCTTTCTGCGTGACGGCCATCCCGAGGTTCACAGCGTGGCTGAATTCAACCGGGCCATGGACGGCAAGGTGCTGATCCCGCAGCCGTTCGGCACGCTGGAAAGCCTCTACGCCAAAAAGTCTGGGTTTGCGATCTCGAAATACATGATTCTCGAACTGGTGGTGGCGGCGGTCATGCTGCTGCTGTTCAGCAAACTGGCCAAGCGAATCAGTGGCGGTGAGCGGCCACAGGGAAGGTTTGTCAATCTGTTCGAGGCATTCCTTGTCTTCATCCGCGATCAGATCGCCCGGCCGGCGATTGATGATCCTCCTGGTCACGGCCATGACAACGGCCACGGCAGTCACGCCCCCGCCCACCGTGGGGACCAGTTCGTGCCGATGCTCTGGACGCTGTTCTTTTTCGTCCTCGGCTGCAACCTGCTGGGCATGGTGCCGTGGGCGGGCTCGCCGACCGCTTCGTTTTCAGTCACGCTGGCTCTGGCCGGGGCGACCTTCGTCACCGGTATGCTGTCGGGCATGAAGCAGTTCGGCTTTTTCGGCTTTTTTCTCAATCAGGTGCCACCGATTGACATGCCGACCTACCTGCTGCCGCTGAAGATCGTGATCTCAGTCGGCCTGTTCCTCATTGAGATGCTCGG
>RGBY01000516.1 GCA_009919445.1 Planctomycetia bacterium | reverse complement strand
GATGCCGTTGCAAGTGTGACAAAATTGCTTGCCGACCCAGTGACGGAACTCCCGGCCGTGAAGATTTTGGCAGAAATAGGCAGTGCGGCGGCAGGGGCCGTCGAGCCACTTTCTGAGCGGCTCGATGCAGAGAACGAAGCCGTTGTTGGCGAGGCGATTCTGGCGTTGGCGGCAATTGGCCCTCCTGCTGGGGGTGCCGTTGATCGCTTGGTGCCACTGCTTGAAGAGTCGGCTGACGAAGCCGCGGTAGACCAAGGAGAGGGGCTGCGATATGCGGCGGCGTACTGCCTTGGGCGGATCGGCGCTCCGGCAGCTAGTCCTGCGGTTGAGAAATTGGCAAAGCTGGCCGATTCGGAAGATTTGATGCTCTCAACCGTGGCGATCTGGGCGGCCCTTCAGATTGAGCCAGAGAATCAAAAACGGTTTGAGCGGGCGATCCCGCTACTGACCGCTGCACTCGAAGCAGAATCACAGACAGTCCGGCTGGAGGCTGCCATTGCCTTGGGTGATCTCGGGAACAGGGCTGAAACTGCGGTCCCTGCTCTTGAACTGGTTGCGGAAGACGATCCCATTCGAAGTATCCGTGACGCGGCCCGGCAGTCCCTGGGGAAGATTCGTGGCAACTGAATGGTTACGGAGTGTTCTTCGTTCTTCACCCCTTCGGTGGCTGTTGCCGATTGACGCCAGCTTTAGTGGTCCTGTAGTCGACCAACTGGACTGTTCCAGCCTGGGCGTGATCCTGTGGTGACAGGGCTTTTCAAACCTCGCGCTGCCAAAATCGCGGCGGCCAGGTCTCGCTGCCGGTAGCCCCTGTGACTTGAGCGAAGGCGGCGAACTGGCCGTGACTGGTTTGCGTTGAGTCTGCGGGCTCTGCCGGTCAGGGTGTCGCGACTTGTTGCCGCTCAAGGCCGACACGGTGCCCCGACGAATATTCCTTATAGGGAGGCGATATTCTCGAGGAAGAGGAAAGCAGTCGTGAGTGGCGTTGGCTTTTTGAGACGTGTCTGGCTGACTCGATTGTCGGGGCCTGCAACTGAGCGGCCATTGCTGCGGCAAATTTTTCAGCGGCGGCCTGCTCGAATGCTTGAACTTGGCCTCGGAACTCTCAAGCGAACAGAGCGGCTCCTTCGCATTGCAGCTAGTTTGGGGCCCGTGCACTACGTGGGCCTCGATCCCTTTGAAGCTCGGAGCCCCGGTGACCCAGCGGGTGTCACCCTTAAAGAGGCTCACCGTCGCCTCCACGGGCTGGGAAAGGTGCAG
>RGBY01000515.1 GCA_009919445.1 Planctomycetia bacterium | reverse complement strand
TGGCAACAGTTACGTTTGCCGTCTTGCTTGCCGCTGCCTTTGAGCGGGTGCTCGATCGCCCACTTGCTGCCGGTCTTGGACTGCCAGAGGAAGCGAGAACAGAGGCAGGCTGGCGTGGCTTGTTGACACCGCGAAGGCTCTTCGTGGGGGCTGTCGTTGGCTGTCTGCTGGCGGGCATTGCCGGAGTGGTGGCAGCCCGCAGAGTGAGGCTGGATGACGATGTCGTCATCATGGGGCATCGGGGGGCAGCAGGTCTTGCACCGGAAAACACGCTGGCTGCGGTCGAACGGGCAATCGCCGAGGGAGCCGACTGGGTTGAGGTCGACGTGCAGGAGTCGGCCGATGGTGAAGTCGTGGTGATTCACGACAGTGACTTCATGAAACTCGCTGGAGTCGGGCTTAAGGTCTGGGAGGCCAGTCAGGCCGATCTGGCCACCATTGATGTCGGCAGCCGGTACGATTCGAGATACGCCAGTGAGCGTGTGCCGACGCTGCGACAGTTGCTTGAGGTCTGTCGCGGTCGAATTGGGGTGAACATCGAACTGAAGTCATACGGCCACGGGCAGCGACTTGAGCAGCGGGTAGTTGATATTGTTGAAGCAAGTGGGAGTGTTGAAAGTGTGATGCTGATGTCACTTGAGCGTGACATTGTCAGGCGTCTCAAGACGCTGCGGCCAGACTGGCAGGTGGGGCTGCTGCTGTCGGTGCTGGTGGGGGATGTGAAGGGCCTGGAAGCCGATTTTCTTGCTGTGAATGCCCGGTTTGTGAGTCACCGGTTTGTGCGTCAGGCCCATCGGGCTGGCAAGCAGGTCTATGCGTGGACGGTCAATGATCCGGTGGCGATGTCCCGCATGATTGGTCGGGATGTCGATGGTCTGATCACCGACCGACCTGATCTTGCCCGTGACGTCATCAAGCAGCGGGCCACGTTCAGTCCTATGGAGCGACTCCTTATCGAACTTGCCGAGATACTCGGATCGGCGACGCTTGTCGCAGAACAATGAGCAGGCAAGGGGTGCCTTAAGGAAGACAGCCGCCGGCCCCCTTTGGTAGCATTGCGGCTTCAGGTATTTGCGTTCCCACGTTTGTACAGGAGTCATGCCAATGTGGTTTCGACAGGCTTCCCTATCCCTCGTGTGCCTGGCCATTGCTATCGGTGTCTGGGCGACACCGCTATCTGCCCAGCCGCAGGCGATTGCTCCGCCGGTTGAAGTGGCAAAGGTCTTTCCTGACGTGCACCTCAGGCTGCCAGATTGGGTCG
>RGBY01000514.1 GCA_009919445.1 Planctomycetia bacterium | reverse complement strand
CCGAAAGAGCAACCATGCTCCACATCAGGGCTGCCGCAGTGACCACCAGCCAGATCATCCGATAGCCGTAGATTGCGCCGGTCTTGGAACTCATCAGCATGCTACCCGGCCCGCAGACAACAGCCGCAACAATAATTGCGGGCCCAATCGACCTGACAAAATTCAATAGGCTCTGCATGAGACACTGTTTCAACGAGTGGCAGGGGCGGCAATAGGCTGGCGGATACGGAGATACGCAAAAAAATCTCGAAGTTGTTGCGGCTCGAGTTCGTCGAGCAGCCCAGCAGGCATCAGGCTCTTGCCCAGTGGGACAATCTCATCGATATGCTCATTGACAAGTGACAGCGTTTCACCGTCGAGTGTTCTGAGCTGCAATCCACTCAGGTCACGATCGACAATGAAGCCCGTGAGCGATCGCCCGTCATCTGTAAGCACCGCAAAGTAGGCGTAGCCTTCACGAATTTCTTCACTCGGCGCCGTGATTGCCCGCAAGAGGTGAGAAAGGTTATCTCGCTGATAATTCGTGAGCGCTGGGCCGAGATAACCGCCATCATGAAAGAGTCGGTGACACTGGCTGCATTTTGCCAAGAATATCTTTCGTCCCTCGTAGGGATTTCCCGACCCCGTTGCAACGATGTCGGTAATTGCGGCAACCCGGCCAGCCAAACTGACCTCCGGCGTCACTTCCGGCGGCAGCAGCCTTGCTGCTATCTGCCGGACATCCTGCTCTCGATGCTGACGCACCCTTTCCACAACATCTGGCGGAATCTCTGAAGGGAGGATGTGGCCTGCCTTGATGCTTTCTAGAAGCAGCTTTGTCCATGCCGGCCGGCTTGAAAGAAGCGAAAGTGCCGCTGACCTGAGGTTTCCCTTCAGCTTTGGTAACGACCTAACCACAAGCTGGCCAATTGACGGGTCATCGAAATTCCCCAGTCCCGACAGGGCTGCCACTCGTAGTGAATCAGGAATCGCTGGTTCTTGGAAAGCGATTGCCTTCAGAAGGCTGACAGATTCGGCTACTCTGCTTTCGGCCAAAGTCCGAATGAGAGACAGACGCTCTAGTTCGGAAACATCTTGACTCTTGATGCTGCTGGCTGCCTCGCCAACAGCTGCGGCATCACCGCGCCGCAGCCGGAAGGCCAGCGGCAGGGCGGCAACCGACTCGATGGCATCGAAAAGCTCATCTGGGAGGCCCATTAACGACCGCCCCTGGACTGCCGCTGTTAGTCCTTCCAGCAGCCCAGCTACTGCCTGCTGGTCG
>RGBY01000513.1 GCA_009919445.1 Planctomycetia bacterium | reverse complement strand
AGACGTATGGTGGGGCGGTCACGATTCCGACTGCGGCAGTCCGCACGCTGACGGCCGACACGGTGATCTTTCAGAACACCGTCACAGGCGGCAGTGATGACCTCGTGATTGACGGCAATCTTACTACCGCCGATACGATTTCAAACTTTAGTGAGTTTGATGTTCACGGTAGTTCGACGCTAGGGGGCAACATCGCCACCAGCAGCATTCAAAACTACACCGGCGAGGTGACACTGGCTGCACCGGTCACGCTCAGCGGTGCCACCGGGGTCTTTGCCGGTGGGCTTCAGGGGAACAATGAGGACCTCGTCCTCAATTTCTCAGCCACCACGACGCTCAACGGCACAACCCTGCCATTTGCCAATCTGGCGAATCTCACCAGCCTTGGGCCGACAAACCTTACGGGTACCATTCAGACCAATGTTGGCCAAAACTATGCCGCAGCAGTCACTCTGGTCGGCGATACGGTGCTCACAGGGCAGGAGGCCACATTCGGCAGCACTGTGTCTGGCGGCAGCAATGATCTCACGCTGAACTTCACTGCCAGCAGTGAAGTCGATGCTGGGTTCACCGGCATCAACAACCTGACGGTCACTGGCCCGGCTGGCCTCAATGGCTCAATCACAACGCTGGGCACGCAGGCGTATCAGGGCAATGTCGTCCTTAGTGGTGCCACCACGCTTGCTGGTAATAACGCGATATTCTCCAGCGGGATCAACGGGGCGGGCAGCGACCTCACCCTCAACTTTGCCGTTGATGCGGTGCTGGATAGTGATGTGGCAGGCGTCAACAACCTCACCAGCCTGCAGGAACTTGCCATCAATGGATCGGTGGTAACCACAGGCATTCAAAATTATGCAGCTGATGTCATTCTTCTGAGTGACTCAAGCCTGCAGGGCAGCACCGGTACCTTTGCCAACGGTGTTACAGGCGGAAACCATAGCCTGACACTCAATTTCACTGGTAGCAACGTGACGTTGGATAGTGGGTTTTCCAACATTGCGACGCTGACGGCTCTTTCGAACGTCGACATCGCCGCCAACATCAAGACCAACGTCGACCAGAACTATGCTGCCGGCGTGACACTGACCGGCCCGTCGACGCTCACCGGCAACGCCGCCACCTTCAGCCAGGGCGTCACCGGCAACGGCCAGGACCTGACGTTGAACTTTGCGGCGACCACCGCGATTGGCGGCAGCTTTGCCGGTCTCGGCAACCTGACGAGCGTCGGCGAGGTCGATCTGGGTGGCACGGTCAACACCACCGGCTTCCAGAACTACGCGGCCA
>RGBY01000512.1 GCA_009919445.1 Planctomycetia bacterium | reverse complement strand
CGGCTTTGCCGTCACTGCCGAGCAGGTCAGCGAACAACACTGGCTGTCCGTCGAGCGACTGGGCAGTGAGTCGCTTTGTGGGTGTACGCTGAACTGCTTTGGCAGTAGTGCCTGACGACGTCTCGTCGGCCGACACGGCTAACGTGGTACCAACAAACCAGACCACGAACATGATGATGAAACAGAACAGTCGTATACCCATTGGGCTGACTCCTTCGATTGACGGCCTCTTCTGACCGCAGAACCAACCGATTCTCGACGGTGGCCTATCAACAATACAAGTCCTGGGTTGCTACGCGTAGAAATCAAATCATTGGCTCACCACTGATGAGGGGCAAGAAAGCGTTGCCGATCACCACTGAAAACGTGGCCTGACTGCTTCGCCTCGCTGGCGACTCGTGTCATCCTACGACCCACTGGGCACAAAACCGAGGCAGCGAGACCAGCCGATCGGTCTCCATGAAGACTGCTCTAAAGAGGCATCTTGCCCGCCGCCCGTACTTTGTCCTTGTCGCCTGAAGCCCCTCAAGACCGCCGTTACTGCTGGGAACTTAGGCGGCCAGGGAAACGGCTGAAACTCACCACGTCCCCCACTGCACCCACGTTATCTGCTTCCTCTCTTGAGCGGCAGAAAGCCTCAAGGACTGTTTTCAAACACTCGATCTCACCAGTAATTGCGTCATTCAGGCCCGGGCTGCCCGCCGACTGAAGGACCTGTTCGCACCTGCTTATGCGAGCGATCTGTGGCCGCCATTACACCATTTCTTTTCCGATGGATCACGTCTACGTGGGCACGTATCTACACAAGGCTATCCGAAGAGAATCTGTGGCCACCGTGGCAGGCTACCCATGTAGAACAAGGCCGTAGACAGCTTCTTCAAAAGTCGGTGAGCCGGCGGGCACAGCCGCATGGACGCGGGCAGTTGGCCCTGCTTGTCGCCGTTGGCATGCTTACCGCACCAGGGTGCACCTCGTGGGGAGACTACTGGCGGAACAACATGAAGGTAGGCCCAACCTACCAACGACCCATCGCCCCGGTTGAGCCGGAATGGATCGATGCGGATGACCCGCAGGTGCGGTCAGAGTGCGAGGTCGAATCCCAGTGGTGGCGACAGTTTAACGACCCAGTGCTCGACCAGTTGGTCCTGCAGGCTTACGAGCAGAACCTCTCCCTCCGCGAGGCAGGCTTCCGAGTGCTGGCCTCGAGGGCGGCCTACAATATCACCGTGGGCGGCTTCATGCCACAGGCACAGGGAGCCATCGCCGAATATGCCCGCTGGCAACTGAG
>RGBY01000511.1 GCA_009919445.1 Planctomycetia bacterium | reverse complement strand
GGCCGAGGCACTGGAGCGTTGACCCAGGCGCTCAGCGTGGAGGGCTCGAATGTCAAGGTGACGGCTGTCGCGGATGCCTTTGAGAAAAATATCAGTCGGACGCTGCGGGCGATCGAAAAGATGAAGGACAAGGTCGATCTGCCCAAGGAGCGGCAGTTTCACGGCCTCGATGCCTACAAGCAGGTGCTCGACCACTGCGATCTCGTCATTCTGGCCACCCCTCCCGGCTTCCGGCCAAGTCATTTCGAGGCGGCGATCAATGCCGGCAAGCATGTCTTCATGGAAAAGCCGGTCTGCGTCGACAGTGCCGGAGCCCGGCTGGTACTGGAGGTCGCCAAGAAGGCCGATGAGACCAACCGCAAGGTCGTCGTGGGGCTGCAGCGGCACTACCAAAATAGCTACCGCGAAACGATCAAGCGGGTCCAGGACGGCATGGTCGGTGAGATCATCGGCGGCCAGGTCTACTGGAACGGCAGCGGCATCTGGTACCGCAAGCGCGAGCCCGACATGAACGAGATGCAGTTCCAGGTCCACAACTGGTATCACTTCAACTGGCTCTGTGGCGACCATATCTGCGAGCAGCATGTCCACAATATCGACGTCGCCAACTGGTTCCTCGACATGACGCCGGAATCGGCGTATGGCGTCGGTGGCAAGCAGAACCGGGTGCCGGGCCAGCCGAGTGAGATCTATGATCATCACGCCGTCAACTTCGCCTATCCCAATGGCGTCCGGATCGCCAGCCAGTGCCGGCAGTTCCCGGGTGGGCAGAATCGTGTCAATGAAGAGTTCCAGGGCACCAAAGGTTTTGTGAAGATCGGTCAGATCACGGACTACGCGGGCAAGGTGCTCTGGAAGTGGGAGGGAACGAATCCGAACCCCTACCAGGTTGAGCATGACGAACTGCAAGATGCCATTCGCAACGACAAGCCGCTGAACAACGCCTATTACGGGGCCACCTCAAGCTTTTCAGCAGTACTGGCGCGGACGGCGACCTACACCGGCAAGCCGCAGTCTTACAACGAGCTGCTGGCAGCCGACTTCAACCTGATGCCGGCTGACCTCTCCTGGGAGTCGACTCCGCCAGTCGTCCCGGACGCCGACGGCAACTATCCGCTGCCGATGCCAGCCACCTACAAGCTGCCGAAGAAATTGGCCTGATTGAGGTGGTGTTCGCCTGAGCGAGACGCGTCGGCATGAAAATCGGCATTCCGAAAGAGACCAAGCACGATGAATACCGTGTGGCCTTGCTGCCGGTCGGCGCTGAGGAACTGATTCGGGCCGGCCAT
>RGBY01000052.1 GCA_009919445.1 Planctomycetia bacterium | reverse complement strand
CCATGGTGAGACCCCAAAGGGGCTCAGCCACCAGCAGACCAATCAGCGGCCAGACAACTAGCGCGGCTTGGGCGACAAGTCGCTGGGTCGGAGCAAACCAAAGCCCAACAGCAAAGATGATCTCCCAGGCCACCACACCCAGCGTCAAAAGATTACAGAGATACTCAGAACGCAGCAGGAGGCCGCTGAGATCAAGCAGACGGCCCGGCTCACGGGTGGAGATCCACCAGATTGCCGTGCCGCTCCACCAGGCATCGCCCTTCAGTTGAGCCAGCACAGCCGCCACCGCAATTACAGATGCATGAACCTGTAACAGGCCAAATGCCAGCCGGGTGCGAACCCGGGGACGGGCCACCGACCAACCCAGCCGGCGATGCAGCCAGGCATCGACCGAGTAGTGCTCGCCTGCTGCTCCAATGGCGACACACCAAAGCAGAATCGCCAGGCAATCATCGGCTGGCCCGGCGAGCATCGGGCCACGGTGCAGCAGCGAAGCCCAGCCAACAGCCGCCAAGACTGCCACTACCGGTGTCAGTAGCCCGATCGCCAAGAGGCCAAACAGCAACATGACGCCGGCAAAAGCCAGCCGTAGGGCGAGCGTCGTTTCGCAGGCATCAAACAAAGACATGGCAGCCGGGGCACGCCAACTGGCCACAGTCTCAATCGGCAGCAGTCCATCTGGGCCAAACCAGACGACCAGGTCAAAGCCATACGTGCCGCATGCCAGCAGGCCAAGAACGCCCGCCACTATTCGCACGAGGGCGAGCGGTCGGCTATCGGCAGGGGGAAACCAGAAACCTTCCCAGGTGCTGGCTAGGCTATCGGCTGCTGTCAATTTTGGTTCGGTCACCGGGACACTCATTGGCCATCTCCCGACTGGCCTGCTCCCGTTGGCGTAACCACCGGTGCCACCTCTCGGCGGCCCTCCATCTTGATCAGTTGCACGTCGCCATCAGCGAACTGCCGGACCCGCGCCTCATAAATTATTTCCGGTTCAGGCTGGGCAAGCGGAGCCTGCCGCTCCGGTCGCGGCTCGACAAGAATGCGGATGCCGACATCCTTGCAGGAACAGTGCGTGAACAAGCCGGCCCCCAAGGCTGCAGGCAAAAGTCCTTCTCGGCCTGGCTCGCCTTCACCCATCACCACTGACCGTAGCAATCGTTGCCAGCGGGCCGCTCGTGGACCTGTCAATGAGTTCTGAGGATAGGGCAGCCAGTCTGCCTCTCCATGAGCCCGAGCCTCAAGGCGATGGGCGGCGTCAGTACGTTGGCCGTAGGTCAGAAAATAGTCGAAGCCAAGATCAAGCCAGGGGGGATTCATCCAGGGTTCAAACAGCCGTCCTTTGACCACCCCAACCAGAACCGCCGTCCCACTGCCCGAGTTGCCCAGCACGGTAAGAGTCAGACCGACCAAGTAGACCGCGAGCAGGACCGTGGCAACTGCTCGAGGCATCTCGCCCCAGTGGGTGTCGGAAAGACGGTCAGGTTCAGACGGCATTGGGCAGCGAATACAGAAGCGGGCAGATGAGTAAGGGAAGAAACCGGCTCTAGTCTGATTGCCAGCAGGCGGCTTCACCAGCCTCGGGCAGCAGAAAATCAGAGCTGTTTCGCTGCGGAAACAGCCCCATCACGTTGACACCCACGGACGACCGGGCTAATTTCATGAGGAATCGGCCGTCTGTGTGGCCGCATGGCTGAGCATGGATAATCATGGCTGAGTCGGATTCGCTGAAACGGAATTGCCCGAAACCGGGTTGCCCAAAAGGTTGAACTGAAACAGGGCCCTTCCCCCCTCGGGGCGGCATCAACGGTGGCTGCCGAAATGTCCATGATTAGTCAGGCGAGCCAGGCCCCGCATTCCGAGATCGCCTGGCAGAATGGTCAGCTCCTGCCGCGGAAAGAACTCGGTGTCTCACCAGGTGACGCTGGCTTTGTGCTTGGAGCCACCGTCACCGAACAGCTGCGAACCATTCGTGGCGAACTCTTCCTGCCGGATGCCCATGCCGAGCGACTCGCCGGTTCACTGGCTGCTATTGGCATTGAGCCCGGACAGTCGTTGAATGAAATTTTTGCCGCCGCAGCGACGGTTGCTTCACACAATCATGCCCTGCTGACGGCAACAACCACTCCAGCTGCTGCCGATCTGGGGCTGGTGATCTTTGTCACGCCAGGAGATCTGGCCTCGCAACACGAAGGGCGTGCTGGCCGACCTTCAACAACCATCCACACCTTCCCACTGGCGACGAAACTCTGGGCCGCTGCCTACACCACTGGGGTGAGTCTCCGATGTGTCAGCGTTGAACAGGTTCCCGCCTCCTGCTGGCCAGTTGCCGCCAAAGTCCGAAGCCGGCTGCACTACTTTCTGGCAGAACGGGAAGCAGCAGCCCTTGAACCCGGAGCCCGCCCACTCTTGGCATACGCTGATGGCCGCATCAGTGAAACGTCAACTGCCAACCTGGCGATTGTCTGCGGTACGACGATCATCACCCCACCCACCACCGATGCACTTGGCGGCACGAGCCTCGGTTTTCTTCGACAACTCACCGAACAGGCCGGCTTCAGTTGGCAGGCTCGCTCGCTGCGGCGTGACGAGCTGCTTCAGGCCGATGAGATCCTTCTGACAAGTACTCCCTGGTGCCTCCAGGCTGCAGTTCATCTCGACGGCATCGCCATCGGCGAAGGAACCCCTGGCCCCTGCTATCGACAACTTCTGCAGGCCTGGAGTGATGCAGTTGGTCTCGACATTGTCGGACAGGCTCAGGGTGAACTCGCCTAAGCGATCCTGTCCTCCAGCCTCCATCATGCGATCTTTGGCACGACGCTTCATCGAGAACGACACCAACATCGGCTCTTGGGAGACCTCCTCATGCCTCGTGCCGTAAGAGTTTTTGTGCTGGGCACACTGGCAGCTGTCGCGATTCCGCTGGTTCCCTTGCTGGTCTTCGGTGAACAACTCGATGTGGCAGTCGCCCGGTTCCTCGACCCACCACCAGCAGCGGCTGTTGTAGCTGCCGTTGAAGTCGGTGTCCTGACTGCTGACATCCTGCTGCCGGTTCCCTCAAGCCTGGTCACCACCCTCGGCGGCGCCATCCTGGGCGTCCCGCTGGGTACGCTCTGTGGCTGGCTTGGCATGACCCTCGCCGCATTGATTGGCTGGGGCCTTGGCCGACTCCTCGGCAGCCGGGCGGTCTCACGGCTGCCTTCAGAAGAACGCCGCTTTGTAGAGCAGTTCCGTCATAAGGCGGCCGGACTGCTGGTGATTCTCTCACGTCCCATCCCACTACTGGCTGAAACAGCAGCCATTCTCGTCGGGGGAAGCGGCATGCCACTCATGCGATTTCTGCCAGCTGCGGCGGCTGGCAACCTCGCCGTCGCACTGGCCTGGAGTCTGGCTGGCAGTCTGGGACGACAGTATGAGCAACTTCAATCGATTTTGGTGCTCTCATTGCTGGTGCCTGTGGCCGGAGCGGCCGCTATGATGCGGCGATTCACCCAGGAAGTTCCGCATGTCAACGCCACCAATCAGCCCACCGACCATCTCCCCTAGCACCACCGACGCCACGCCCCCGACAGCTTCGGGGCCACTCCGACGGCTCTACAACTGGGTGCTTTCCTGGGCCGATTCACCTCACGGGACCACCGCCCTGGCGGCGATCTCGTTTGCGGAAAGTTCTTTTTTCCCAATCCCACCTGATGTTCTGCAGATTGCCCTTTCGGTCGGTCAGCCGAGGCGGAGTTTTCGGTTCGCGGCCATCTCCACCGTCGCCAGCATTCTCGGGGCGGTCGTTGGCTGGGCCATCGGCTGGGGACTGTGGCAGTCGGTCCAAGGATTTTTCTATGGCGTCATCCCTGGATTCACCCCCGAAAAGTTTGTGTATGTCGAATCGCTCTATCAGCAGAACGCAACATTCTGGCTGGTGCTCTCAGCCTTCACGCCAATTCCTTTCAAAATTTTCACCATTGCTGCCGGTGTCTGCTCCGTTCCATTGCCAACACTTATCATCGCCTCGGCCATCGGCCGGAGCGGCCGTTTTTTTCTGGTGGCCACCATCATGCGGGTCTTTGGCCGACCCGCACGGGATTTGCTGGACCGGTATCTCGAACTGCTGACGATCTTGCTTGGAGCATTGATCGTGGCTGGCTTCTTGGCCTTACGCTTCCTCGGTGGCAGCCACTAACGACGAGGCCCGCGTTCACCAGGCCCGCATTCCCAGGCTCACGTTGAATGGAAGCTGGTAATCGTATCGGCAAAGACTCGACTGAACGTCTCTCGCACCGCTGCGGTTGTGGCAGATACCTCAGCCGCCAGGGACTCACCATCCGATCGACCGAGGAGCGCCGCCAGTTTGTCTCGCTCCCCGGTGGCCTGCGGAAAGTCATGCCCCAGCCGCACATCGAGGAGCCGGAGCCGTCCTTCGATTGATCGCAGGAGGTCATAGGCGGCCCGCAAGGCTGCTGAGGTGGTCGGCTCCAGCAGGCCTGCAGCAGTGAGGGCATCCAGCCCCGTTAGCGTGTGTGGTGTCTGGAGTGCCGGCAGCTGCCCCCCATGCACGAGTTGCAGCATCTGGACCAGGAACTCAATGTCGACCACCCCGCCGGGGCCGCGTTTAAGATTGGTCGCGGCTGCCCCGTCTTCCATCCGCAGACGCATTTTCTGAATTTCAGCCACGTCTTGGGCCGTCCAGGCATGGCCATAACTGGCAGCCGTGATGATTGCGGCAGCCCGAGCTGCCGCATCTGGTTTGCCAACCACCACCCGGGCCTTGACCAGCGCCTGCCGCTCCCAGACAGCCGCCGGACCATCGGGCGCAAAGTAGCGGGCAAAAGCCTCCAACGACACCGTGAGTGGGCCGTTGCGTCCACCGGGACGCAACCGTGAGTCAACCTCGTACAACCGCCCCTGCGGCGTGAACTCATTGAACAGCTTCAAAGAGCGGTTGGCTGCCTCACCAAAAAAGTGGGCGTGAGATGTCCTCCCTCGCTGGTCGTGCTCAGCGGTCTGTCCCTCATGGTCATAGAGAAACACCACGTCAACATCACTGGCGTAGTTCATTTCGCGACCACCGAATTTGCCCATTGCCAAGACCACCGACCCGGCAGGGGTGCCATCAGTCGCCTGCGGAGGCCCAAATCTTTCGGCCATTTGCAACTCAGCACGGGCAACCACCACACGCAGCACCACCTCGGCAACATCAGCGAGGGCAGCGGTCGTCACATGCGGAGAGGGCTGGTCGAGCAGATCTCGAACACCAATTCGCAACTGATGCGAAACCTTGAAGGCAATCAGACTGGGCAAGGAATCGACCGCGCTGCGGCAGAGCCGCCAAAGATTTTGCTCAAGTTGGTCGCGGGAAAGTTGCTGATCACCGAGCAGACTATCCTGCAGGTCATCAATCATCCCCGGATTTCTCACCAACAAATCAGCCAGAAACGGAGCCGATGAACAAAACCGCACCGTCAGGTCGAGCGCGGCAGGTGACTCACTGAACATCTCCCAGAGCATGCCCTTGCCACCGAGTGAGTCACTAACCGAGACCAGCGTTGACAGGGTGGCGTCAGGGTCAGGCGTCTGGGCAATCCGGTCGAGCAGCCGGGCTGCAATCGCCGCCAGAAAATGTCGGCAACGCCGGCTCGAGAGGAAACGGGCCCGTTCTTCTCCGAGGGCCATCATCATTCGGTAGGCCTTGGGCACGTCACGGAACCCCCGCGGCGCCAGACAGGCGGTGATCGCCGCTGCCGCCGGCACCGGGTCAAGGATAAGATCGACCTCGGACTCAGGGGCCTCCTCATCTGGAAAGGCATCGTGCAAGAGGTGGTCAAGAATCCGCCGATTCAGCCGGGTTGCCTCCGCGAGGTCCTGCTTCAGCCGCTCAGCTCCATCTACTCCTTGACCATGACCAGTCCGGGCTGCCAACCGAACAAATTCACTCGGGGCATCGGGGAGCCGGTGGGTTTGACGGTCATAGAGAATCTGAATTCGATGCTCCACCATCCGGAGGAGCCGATAGGTCCGTTCCAAAATTTCTCGCTCTTGGTCCGTGAGTCCACCTGTCGACGAGAGCCTGCGAATCGCCTCAATCGTGTTGCCCCCACGAACCGCTGGCGTGTCACCACCATTGAGGAGTTGGAGAAATTGGATCGTGAATTCGATATCACGAATCCCGCCCCGGCCAGTTTTAAGATCAGCGGCATCGCCCCCCTCGCGAATTGCCCGCTGCTCAATCTGCCGCTTGAGGGCACGAATGCCGCTGATATCAGCTCGACTGAGCCAGCGGCTGTAGATCCACGGCTCCAGACCGGTAAGCAGCCGGCCACCCAGGTCGCGATCGCCGGCGATGCACCGTGCCTTTACCCAGGCCTGGCGTTCCCAGGTGCGGCCCTGCCTGTCGTAGTAGCGGTTCAACGCATCAAGCGGAAGCACCAAAGGCCCCTGACCACCGTGCGGCCGCAGGCGAAGATCAACTCGGTAGGCTGCCCCCAACTCAGTCGGCTCGCTCATCAGGCGAACGGCATCCTGGATCACACGTTCGAAAAACTCCTGATTGGACGAAGACGTTGCCCCCGCCACCTGGCCATCTGCAGAAAAACAGAAGACGAGATCAATGTCGCTGGAATAGTTGAGCTCGTTGCCTCCGAGCTTTCCCAAGGCCATCACAGTCAGCGTTGCCGCCTGACCGTCTGCAGTCCGGGGCTCACCACGCAGGTTGCGTTGCCGTGCTAGGGCCACCCGCACCGCTTCCTCAACAATGCATTCGGCCACTGCCGAAATCTGCCCGGTGACAGTCTCAAGCCGCTGGCCGACCACGATATCGCCATACGCAATCCGCAGTGTCTCCCGGCGTTTGAATCGCCGCAGTGTTCGCATGACGAGCCGGGGCTCAGTCTGTTCACCCAGCTCTTCACGAAGCAGCTCGAGAAGTGACTGTCGTTTTTCTGGCCGACCACCCCCCCGGCGAATCTGCTCCCAGGTATCGGGCTCTGCGATGACAATCTCAGCGAGGTAGGGGCTCGTCCCCATGATCGCCAGCAGGGTTTCAAGCGCGGTAGGGTCGCGTTCAAAAAGTGAGACCGTCGAAAGCGGGCTGATAACAGCCTCCATGAACCGACCAAGCGCGACCAGCACGCGGTCGGCATCGCATACGGTCGGCAAAAGCAACCCAAGATTTCGGGTGAGCCAAGAGAGCAGGTCGGGGGGCAGGCCCTGGTCACAGAACCCCTGAAAGACCTTGCCAGCCGCGTCAACATTCGTCACGCCGGCACCAGCAGCCCACTCGGCCAGTCGCTCACGACTGGCAAGCAGATCGACAGCGGCAGGCAGATCCAGTTTGCCCCCGTCGCCCTCCCGGCCGGCAGGCATCTCAGGTTCCCCGTGACGAGGCCGGCAGGTTGATCTGGTGCACGGCCGGCTCCGGCTGCTTCAGCTCGTCAAGCGGAACCGCATCGGCCAGCCCATCCGCGACCTCACCAGACAGGCTCCAGGCCCCGGCTGCCGTGATGTCGATATCGACCAACCGGCCCACCAGCCGAAATGGTGCATCAAAGACCACAATCCGATCGCACATCGTGCGTCCGGTCAGTTGGGCGATGCCCTCTGGACCAGGCTCAACTGCACGCTTTTCATCACGCGTCGACAGCCCCTCGACCAGCACCTGCTGCCGAGACCCAATAAACCGCCTATTACCCGCCAGACTCACCTCAGCCTGGGCATCGAGTAACAACCGATTCCGCTCCTTCTTGACCGCCTCGGGCACGTCGTCAGGCTGACGGTCAAAGGCTTTTGTGCCAGGACGCGGGCTGTACTTGCATCGGTCTCACCACAGAAGCCCACAATGAAATCACTGGTGACCGCGGCGTGGGGAATCGCCTCTTTCAGGCGACCGTACATCTCCATGTATTCACCAATCGTATAGCCTCGCTTCATCCGCTTGAGCACATCGTCTGAACCGTGCTGCGCCGGAACGTGAAGGTAGTGGCAGACCTTCGGCAGATCTCGCACCGCCGCGATCAAGTCGTCGGTCATATCCCGAGGATAGTTGGTGACAAACTTGATGCGATCGAGTCCCTCGATAGCATCGAGCCCAACCAGCAGATCGGCCAGCCTGGTTGTCTGACCACCATCCACCCAGCGATAGCTGTTGACGGTCTGGCCAATCAGCGTGATCTCGCGGCAGCCTTCATCAACAAGTTTGCGAGCCTCAGCCAAGATGGCCTGCGGTGGCCGGGCCTGCTCTGGTCCGCGCACCCGTGGCACAACGCAGAACGCACAGAACTTATCGCAGCCTGTCTGCGTGCGGATGAACGCCTGGAACGGGGTCGGCCGCATGGTTGGATCACGATCGGGATCGTAGCTCTCAAAGCTCTCGGCAACGGCATCGCGGCTCCCAGCCTTACGATCAAGGCTGACCTCAAGCTGGGCACCGCCCCCCTCCTGCACCAACTTCACGAGGCCGGGCACACGATGCAGCTGGCCGGGGCCAACAACAAGATCGACCCAGGGGGCCCGAGCCCGAATGAGTTCCTGGTCTTTCTGAGCCATGCAGCCGAGTACGCCGACAATCAAGTCAGGCCGCTTGGCTTTTTCCTTCCGCACTCTCCCCAACGCTGAATAGATTTTGTCTTCGGCGTGCTGCCGCACACTGCAGGTGTTGTAGAAGATCGCATCGGCATCGGTCACCGACGCAGTCATATCCCAGCCTTGGCGGCGAAGGGCCGCCACAACGAGCTCACTGTCGAGCACGTTCATCTGGCAGCCAACAGTCTCAATAAAAAGTCGTTTGGTCGCGTTCATGCTATCGATGGTATCGCGCCGGAGGGGTGCTGTCGCCGGCTGCTGGAGGATCGGCTAGTCGGAGGCCAACCCGCACCGGGCTCCCCCGCAGAAATTCTGCTGCCGTCATGCTTCGTCGGCCCTCTGGCACCACCTGCCGCACGGCCAGCTGGCTCCCGCCACCGCAGGCCACCAGGAAGCCAGATTCGTCTGTCGCGACCACGGTTCCAGCTGGGGCTGACGCGTTCCCAGTCGCCGGCAGTTCCTCAGTCTCCTCAAGAACCAGACGGCGGAGGC
Organism: Planctomycetia bacterium; assembly: GCA_009919445.1. Taxonomy (GTDB): domain Bacteria; phylum Planctomycetota; class Planctomycetia; order Pirellulales; family UBA1268; genus UBA1268. The sequence continues at coordinate 3,595 of RGBY01000052.1, read as the reverse complement.
TGCCGTCGGCCTGCGGCACAAAGGCGGTTAGCCGAGGCCAGGGGTCAAAGGCCCGCCGGCGGCGATCAAGCTCGGCTGCCGACTGTGACCAGTCGGCAAAGCCATCTCGTTTGGTCAGTCGAGGTGCCCGCGTCGCGGCTGTTTCATCCTGGGGCTGCCCACAAGAGATCGGCTGCCCAGTCGACGTCTGGCTGCCAGCCTGCTCGAGCCGATCGACTGCCTCCAGCACGGCATCGACACCGAGCGTTGCTAAACGTGGCTCCAGTTCGGCAGCTGTTTCCCGCGGCCCAATGGCCGTGGTTCGCATGGTGATGACCTCACCCGCATCGAGGGCGGATGTCATATGGATCACACTGATTCCGGTGACTGAGTCACCGGCAAGAATCGCCCACTGTACCGGAGCCGCCCCACGATGCCGGGGCAGGAGCGAGCCATGCAGGTTTATGCCGCCCAGCCGTGGAATCGCCAGCGTCTGAGCTGAGAGGATCTGTCCGTAGTCACAGACAACAAAGAGGTCGGCCTCACAGGCCGCCAACTGAGGATGCACCTCTGCCGCATTCACATCCGCAGGGTCAAGGATTGGCAAGCCGAAAGCCCCAGCAGCCGCCCGCGTTGGATTGGGTGGAGGACGCCGACCACGGGCCACGCGATCAGGCCGAGTCACTACGGCCACCACCTGATGCCTCGAGGCCACCAGCGCCTCAAGGGTCGGCACAACAAATGGCCCAGTTCCCATCACCACCAGGGAGAGGCCAGAAGCAGTCGGCACGCTCATGGGTTGCAGCGTTCTGCTTCAAGCTGATCAAGCCGGGCTAGTAGGGCGTCATTGTCGGGCAATTCACCCCGCGACTGCTTCCCGACGAACATCTCTTCGAAGAGTTCCAACTCGCGCTTGACCTCAAGGGCTGCTGCTTCTGGCAGCCGGTCGGTGAACAGCCGCCCCTCGAGGTGATCAAACTCGTGTTGCACCACCCGGGCAAGAAACCCGTCGAGGTCTGCATGAATCGGCTGCCCATCGAGGCCCCAGGCGTCGACCACCACGCGTTCCGGCCGTCTGACGTCAGCCCGTAATCCAGGCAGACTGAGGCAGCCCTCTTCCTGAGTGGCGTTCCCGCGGGGGCGACTGAGCGTCGGATTGAGGAAGACGAGTTCTTCACCGGCATTCGGGTCAGCCGTGACGTTGATGACAAACATCCGATAGGGCAGGGCAACCTGATTGGCAGCCAGCCCAACCCCCTGGGCGTCGTACATGATGTCAAACATCTGCTCGATGGCATCGCGAATCGATTCGTCGATTTTCAGCAGTGGCTTTGCCTTCCGCAGTAACGCTGGATGGGGGTACTCGACCAATTCGAGCGTGCCGATTTCGGCCGATGCAGCGGGAGTTGAATCTGAACCGGATGAAGATGACACAATAAAACCTGCTGGCACGAGTGAGGACACACGGCGACCGATTTGCCGAATGTCGTATGATACCGGGTTCTTCCCTGTCCTGACACCAATACCCGTTCCAACCATGGCATCACCTCCTTCGACACCTGCTGGCAACTGGTGGCATCCTGCCGTGCTGCTGGCAACCTGTGGTGGAATTGGCCGAATCCGTCCTGCGCCCGGCACCTGGGGGGCGGCTGTTGGCCTCTTTGCTGCGGTGCTGACAACCTGGCTGACAACCTCGGCGAAACTTCCTTGGCCTGCTGAGATCGGAGTCTGGCTGGTGATCAACCTGGCCAGTGTCCCGGTATGCACGCTGGCAGCCCGACACCTCGGAGGGCTCAAGGATCCTTCGGCGGTTGTTCTCGATGAAGCGGCGGCCATGCCGCTGGTACTCCTTGTTGTTCCGGCCTCCGGTCGCACCTGGCTGGTGTTCGTGCTGGCCTTTGGGCTGTTTCGCTTGTTCGACATCACCAAGCCCCCTCCCTGCCGACAGCTCGAACGCCTGCCTGAAGGGCTGGGCATCATGGCTGACGACTGGACCGCCGCCGGCATGGCCGCCGGCGTGTTAGCCGGAACTGTGTTCTGGCTGTAGTGCAGCCCCCATCCCGTTTCATTACGGTGTGACGCAGGGTGCGTCACACGCCGCCACCGGCCGCTGCGTCAGTACAGGTGCGATCCCCCGGTTTCCACCGGGGGCTTTCCATTGCCGCCATGCAAGCACCGCGTGGGAGCACGGCACGGCGCATGCAAGCCGCGAGCGGAAGCGAGCGGACAGGCAGCACCGCTGACGCCGCAGGAACAAGCAGGCAGCACGACGCTACTCAGCGGCCGAGGCGAGCAGGCGGTCAATATCCCCTGCCTCAAGTGCGTAATGAAAGGCCGATACATCCCGATAGACTGCCTGGCTGGTGATCTGAACCACCCAGTTATGCAGCAGCGGGGTAATGGTCACGACCACGCGGGCATGCTGATGGGCCTCCCACATTTCAATGGCCGTGCCCATCGAGGCCTCGGGCACATAGGCCACCAGCAGATCGAATTGCTGGCACATCTCGATGTGTCCGAGGAAAACCTCTCGGGCTCGCCGACGGTCATAACCAATAGACGTGGCATGGTTGGCAAACGGGTCGTAGACTTCTGCATCGGGCCAGTGTTGCTGCACAATTTCTGCCAGCGACCCACGATACGACTGATCATGAACCAAGGCCGCCACATGTGACCCCTGCATGATTCCCGCTAGAAAGACTTTCATGGCACGCTCCGCATCACCCTCGTCAAAATCGTCTCATTCGAAAACCAGCCGCTCCCGGCTTCGTTCACCTCGCTCACTCTCGCCGAAGCAGGCCACTGCCGACAAGTCGGTCCTCTCAACTTCTTCGATCAAGGCTGCCCGCAAGACTGTGCTCGACCTGCTGGCCATTCCAGGCATCTCCGGCCAAGAGAAACAGGTCGCCGAAACCATACGCAAAAAACTGCTGGCTGCCGGCTGCCCAGCCAAAGCCATAACCTTCGACAAGGCCAACACCAAAACACCGCTCGCCGGAAACTGTGGCAACCTGATTGTCAAACTCGCCGGCACCCTGCGGGGACCGAGACGACTCTTGATGGCCCACATGGATACGGTGCCGGTCTGCGAAGGCACCGTACCCGTTGTCAAGGGAAACGTGATTAAAAGTGGCAACCCAGCCACGGGGTTGGGGGCTGATGACCGCGCTGGCTGCGGCGTCATCCTCAGCACAGCTATCGACATTCTCGAACAAGGGCTTGACCATCCTCCCCTGACATTCCTGTTTGCTATTCAAGAAGAAGTCGGGCTTTGGGGCGCTCGCTTTGTGAAGGCCGCTGATCTCGGCCGACCAAAACTAGCTTTCAATTTTGACGGTGGGGCTGTCGACAAACTCACCATCGGCGCGACGGGAGGCGAACGGCTCGACATCATCGTCGACGGTATCCCCAGCCATGCCGGAGTTGCTCCTGAGCAGGGGGTATCGGCTATTGCCATTGCCTCGCTGGCGATCGCCTCACTAGTGGAAGACGGCTGGCACGGGCTGGTGGAAAAGGGGGGCAAACGGGGCACCAGCAATGTTGGTGTGATCAACGCCGGTGCTGCCACCAATGTGGTTGCCGAACGGGCTGTGCTTCGCGCGGAGGCCCGTGGCCA
>RGBY01000510.1 GCA_009919445.1 Planctomycetia bacterium | reverse complement strand
GTCGCAAGACGCTCATGCTGTCGCACGCGACGGAGACCCTGGGCGGCAAGGTGTTCTGGCTCGATGCCGACATGGAAGTTCAGGCCGACATCTCGCCGCTTTGGGGTGAACTGTTCCCGGCATCCGGACTTGGCACAACGCACGACGGCAGTCCACCGGGGAAAAACCCGCCGGGCTTTATCAATTCTGGCCTGGTCGTGGCCCGCCATGGCCTCAATTTCATTGCCGTCTGGGCAAAGGCCTGCCTGACGGCGCCGGTGCGGGGTGATCAAGAGGTGCTCTATGCCCTCGGAGCCCGGTGTAATCTGCCACAGACGTACAACCACGTCCGCCAACTGCCAAATCGTGAGCAGGCCAAGGTGGTGCACTGGTGGGGAGATGACGGCAAGGCCGAGCTTCGTTGGCGGCTACGGGTTGGGGCGACCGGCAATCCGACTGACTCCCCCGCGTAACGGGCCCGCTCATCCCGACGCGTTCGAAACCCCTTCAGCCCGATAGACGTCATCAATCGCTTGCAGAACGACCACCCGTTTGCCGGTGAGTGTCCGTAACCGGTCACAAAAGATGACATGTTCGCAAAGGCTCCGGGCCTCGGGCAGATCACCACTGTAGGTGCTCCAGTTCAACCGCGGATCGCTGACGATCCAGCTTGGCAGTAACGCAAACCCGCCATAGGCGGCGGTGACATCAACAATCGATTGATCAGCCGGCACCAGCGGCAGCGGATAGCCAGCCGGCCGGCCCACGCGGCACGAGCGGCACCGAGCAAACCCACAGAACGGGCGATGGCTGCGGTGAAACTGATCGCGAAAGGCAAACGTATCGTAATAGTGCCCCACCGCTGACCAGCCGGGCCAGCCGTCCACCGGCTGACCGATGCGTGGCACCTGATCAGCCCGAAACAACTGCTGGGTGTAGACCGACATCATGCCGATTGTGTCGGGGGCAGAGTCGGTGGCAAGCGTTTCAAAAACCCGCGTCAGCACATCATCTGGAAAGTAGATATCGGCATCGAACAGCAGCGTCCATTCCTCATTGGCGGAAGCCACCGACCGGGCCATGGCGAGGGCATGGTTCCGCATCCGGGCCAGTGGCATGATGCGACCGAAGGCCTGTGACGCCCGGGTGCGATCGTACGGGGCGGCCAACTGCTTGCATTCCAGTTGCCCGTGCCTGCCCGCCATGAACGCCTTCAGCAGCGCGGGTGTGGCATCAACTGAATCGTTCTCAAGAAAGGTGTAACGGATAGCCAGCCCCTGCTTCTCCCATGCAGCAAAACGGCTGAGCGC
>RGBY01000509.1 GCA_009919445.1 Planctomycetia bacterium | reverse complement strand
ACGGGCTCCTCCGACGATTGCGATTCGACTCTGACCCAGACTCTGGAGGCAGGCTCTTACTTTCTGATGGTGAATACCTTCGACATACCGGTTAATGCCGATTGCGGCGTCTCGGGGGATTACAGCCTCACCGCCAATTTCAGCACCGGGGCGCAACCCCAGCTGGGTCCGCCCACCAGCCTGCTGGGCGCGTTCAGTCAGGCCAGTTTTACCGGGGGCATCAGTGCCGACGATGGCGCTTCATTCGGCAATGTGTTCAGTCCGTGGGATTCGCTGGACATCACCGCTGAGATTTCGGTGGACCCTGTGCATGTCGGCGAGCCGGGCTTTTTGCTGGTGGCGGCTCTGTTGCCGGATGCGCTGTTGATGCTCAACGAGGAGAATCAGTTTGTTGATGTCTCGGCCGCAGGCAGCCCGCTGGCGATCTACCGGCGCAAAGTGCTGGCAGAAACCGAGCAGATAGACATCGTGAAGGACCTGGTGCCCGGCCCGCTGGGTATCTTTCAGCTGGAGGCGAATTTCGTGGTCGGCTACGGGCTCGATGCCAATCCCGATGAGGTCTATTACCACACGACTCCGATGAACCTGATCGTCGCCACCCAGGCTGGCGACGGCAGTTAAACGCCTGAAGTTTCTGACAATATCTTGCCACTCACGCAGGTTCATGAGGGTCAGATTTACTGTATAATTCGCGTGAACTTTCGGGGCAGGCCGCCTGTTCAGGGGACACCCCGTTAGACCACGCAGGCCCGCCGGCGGGATGCGAAACAGGAGTCAGATTGTGAACAATTCGTTAGTACAACGCGGCGTCTTCAGTGTGTTGATGCTGCTGGCCTCAACCCTGCTGTCCCATTCAGCTTCCGCTCAGAATGTAGCGGATAATATTCGTCCTGTCGGCTCAGTCTGCCTGGCCGGTCAGGCCTGTGTCGGCACGGTGGCCGGCGCCATGACTGAAGCCAGCGTAGCAGACGCTGCAGAACCGGCGATCGAGGCCGCAGCGGCTGCTGTGGCTGAAGTAGCCGAAGAAGCCACCGAAGCCGCAGCAGAGCCTGCCGCTGACGCGGCACCGATGGAAGTGGCCGCCGCGGCAACAGAGTTCGATGCCGCGGGTGCCTACCAGATGAGCTGCAACGCCTGCCACGGCACCGGCGCCGCCGGCGCTCCGATGCTGGGTGATGCCGAAGCCTGGGAAGCCCGCATGGAAAAAGGCATGGAGGCGCTGATGTCCAACGTCATTAATGGCGTCGGGGCGATGCCGGCCCGTGGCATCTGCATGACCTGCAGCGATG
>RGBY01000508.1 GCA_009919445.1 Planctomycetia bacterium | reverse complement strand
TGAAACTCGTCGCGATGCCCGTCAGCGTCGCGTTGCCACCACCGCCAGCCGACAGGTGCAAGCCCGCCGCGGCCGCAGCCTGCAGCTTGAGACGCTCGAACCGCGGGCCATGCTCAACGCGGCCCCGGTCAACACGGTGCCAACAGGTGTGCAGCAGGCAATCATCGACCAGCCGTTTGCGTTCACGGCCTACCGAGGCAACCAGATTTCAATTGCCGATCCCGATGCCGGTGCCAATCCGGTCGAGGTCACCCTTTCAGTGAACCAGGGTGCCCTGACGCTGATCAACAACAACCCCGGTGGCGGGCTGACCTATTCAATCAACGACGGGGGTCAGAACGTCAACACGATGACCTTTACGGGAGAGATCTCGGTCATCAATACGGCCCTCAGCTGGGTCTCGTATGTGTCCTCGGCTGTTGGTACAGCCACGCTCACCATTACCACCAACGATCAGGGCCACGTGGGTGACGGCGGCCCGCAGTCTGACACCGACACCATCCAGATTAATGTCGGCACCGAGGCTGGCTTCACCGATTCGCCTGCACATGCCACCTATCCGTCAGTGCTTGATACCGCGATCAATGGCTCGGGCATCGCGAGTGATCCCTACCCCACGGCCGTATTGGATTCTGTTATTTACGACATCCATGTGCTGAAGAACGCCGGAGCTGACACGGGCAAGATCTTGGCCGTGGGGGCAGTCAACAACGAACTCTTCCTGTTGCGGTTCAACGCCGACCTCACTGCCGACCAGACGTTCGGCAAATTTGGCGGCTCCACAATTGAAGATGCCGCAGAAGAGCCGCTGGCCATTGGCGACCATGGCCGCAAACTGCTGGTCGATCCCCTCGGCCGCATCATCGTCGTTGGTGGTAATAAGCTGGCGCGTTTCCTGCCGGGTGGTCAGCTTGATACGGAGTTTGGGGACAACGGCTATCAATCGATCTGGGCTGGTTCGACTGCTGATTGGGAACGCTACCGTGAAGTCATCCCAACTGATGTCGCCATCCAGCCGGATGGAAGGATCTTGGTTTCGTTTAAGAAGGAATACCGGGCTAATTACCTCAATGAAACTGACCGTTTGTCTAATGGTCAAAGTTGGTTCCACATTGCTCGATTCTCACCTGCTGGTCAGCCTGACGGTGACGTCTGGAATCTTGATGCCGGCGACTACCGAACCGATCCCGGTCCGTCGGGCAATTACTATGGTGACGCGGCGGCTGGTCTGATTGTTCAGCAGAACGGTGACGTTCTTATTACAGGTAGGTACTGGGATCGAAACAGCG
>RGBY01000507.1 GCA_009919445.1 Planctomycetia bacterium | reverse complement strand
AGAACAATGGCCAGGCTTTTCGCGACATAGCATCAGGTCTGGGCAATGTTGAAGTGTCTTTCGACAATCTGGGTGACATGCCGGCCGGCATAGCGGATGTGGCCGTCACCGCGCTGAATATCCACCACTTCAACGATGAGCGCGGAATCGCAGCCATGCAGGAGCTTGCAAGAGTCCTGAAAGCCGGCGGCAGGGCAGCTGTCATCGACCATATCGGTGGTGCCAATTCTCCTGCCAATGGTCACCGCATGGACCCTGCCAATGCCCGTCGCTGGATCGAGGCGGCAGGCATGGAGATTGTGACTGACTCCGACATCCTCCGCACCTCAGCCGACGACCATTCAATGTCTTCAGTAGCGCCGGAACTGGGTCGCAATTCCGACCGCTTCCTGTTTATCGTCCGCAAGCCCGGCTGATCCTTTGGTCAATAACAAAATACCCCGTCAGCACTGCTGGCGGGGGATTTTTTTTGCCCGCAGACCGGCGGGCTGACCCAACTGCACTCACGTGCCTTTTCCTGCTATCTTTTCGCCAATCACCATCCGGACATGGCAAGGGGATGACAATGATCAATCGTACATACAATGGCAATGCAGGGATTCTGCTGATGGCTTTGCTCGGCTGTTCCGTACTGCGTGCCTCGGCGCAGACTCCCGAGGCAGCCTGCCTGGCGCTGGCGGAATTGCATATCCCTCCCTCAGCCATAGGTCTGCCCACCACCGGGGCCACCGGTTACCTCTATGCTGCTGCCGCGTTCATCCTCTGGGGCGTCCTGCCTGTCTTCTGGAAGCAGCTTGACACAATTCCCGCACCGCAGTTGGTGGCCCATCGTGTCTGCTGGTCGACGCTGGTCCTTTTGCCGCTGGCCACACTGACGGGGCACGGGGCGGAGCTGTGGTCTGTTTTCAGATCGCCACAGCGGCTTTTTCGTCAGGCGCTGGCGGCGGTCTTCGTGGGTGCCAACTGGCTCGGTTTCGTCTGGGCAATTACCAACGGGCGGATGATTGAGAGCAGCCTCGGCTATTTCCTTAACCCGCTGCTCAGCGTGCTGCTGGGAGTGGTGCTGCTCGGCGAACGGCTGCGGCCGCTGCAGTGGGCGGCGGTTGCGATTGCCGCGGTGGGCGTAGTCTTCCTCGCGGGTCAGTACCAGCGTTTCCCGTGGATCGCATTGTTTCTGGCCGGCTCGTTCTGCCTCTACGGCCTGGCCAAGAAAAAAACCTCGCTCTCCGCCCTGTCTTCGCTGACGGTCGAGACGCTGCTTCTGTTCACCCCCGCAGCGTTTTTCCTTG
>RGBY01000506.1 GCA_009919445.1 Planctomycetia bacterium | reverse complement strand
GCCAGCAGCATCGAAATGCTGCGGCCAGCCCAGAGGTCATCCTTGATCATTTCGGTCCGGTCGGCCTTCTCAAAAGACTTGTTCCAGACCGGAAACGCCTGCTCGTCATAGACCCAGGCGGTACGTTCTTCCAATTGTTTCTGACTCATTGGTGGCGACTGGTATTCTCAAGATGGAGAAAAGGCTAATTCGATACTTCCTTCTAATGTACCTCCCACTGCTTGCCCCTGCCAGCCGACCGGAGCTCGGCCATTGACGACCGGGGCATGTCTGCGAAAAACCGCTCTCCTCGCATTCCCCGCCGCTGCGATCACGTATGTCAACTCCCGAAACAAACCCTACTGGCTCTCGCCCCCATCTTCTCGACCCGGGCTTCGACCTGCCAGCCTGGCTGAAAGCGGCCAAGCAGCCCGCCTGGCGAGAAAAATCAATCCGCCGCTGGCTGCATGGTCGCCGGGCTGAGTCATTCGCTGACATGACCGATCTGCCAGCCCGCCTGAGAGCCCAACTGGACGAAGCCACTGCCATCTGGACGACGACGGTTGTCCGCCATCAGGTGGCTGACGACGGCACCGAGAAATTGCTGTTGGCACTCCATGACAACGAGCGGATTGAATGCGTGCTCCTACGGGATGGTATCCGGCGGACCGTCTGCATCTCTTCGCAGGTTGGGTGTGCGATGGGCTGTGTCTTTTGTGCCAGTGGTCTTGATGGGGTGGTCCGGAATCTCACCACGGGTGAAATCATTGAGCAACTGCTGCGGCTGGCCCGCCTCCTGCCCGAGGATGAACGGCTCAGTCACATTGTGGTCATGGGCATGGGAGAACCGCTGGCCAACCTTGATCGGCTGCTGCCTGCGCTCGCGACTGCGCAGGATCCAGACGGCCTGGGAATCTCACAGCGTCGGATCACGATTTCCACCGTTGGCCTGCCGCCGGCCATCGACCGCCTCTGCGCGGAAAATCCTGGCTACCATCTGGCCGTTTCGCTGCATGCAGCCGATGACCCATTGCGGACCCAACTGGTGCCCGTCAACAAGTCGATTGGGGTCGATGCCGTGCTGGCCGCCGCCGACCGTTATTGGCAGGCATCTGGCCGACGACTGACTTTTGAATATGTGCTGCTCGGCAACCTCAACGACTCTGCCGAGCATGCCCGACACTTAGCCGCACTCCTGGGAAGGCGTGCCGTTTTGGTCAACGTCATTCCGTATAACGCTGTGGCCGGCCTGCCCTGGGAAGAGCCCAGTGATGCCTCTCGCGAACGGTTCTTAGAGATCCTGCGACAGG
>RGBY01000505.1 GCA_009919445.1 Planctomycetia bacterium | reverse complement strand
CCACCGGGCAAAGCGGTGATCATCGACAGTCGTACGGCGGAGGATGCATGACCCACTTGCCACCTAGCAGTCACGGCCGCTTCCCGACCACGCGGCTTCGCCGGAACCGGCAGCACGGCTGGTTCCGTGCCATGGTTGCCGAAACCTGTCTCACGCCAGCCGACTTGATCTGGCCACTGTTCGTGCATGGGAAGGAAGAGAGCGAACCGGTTGCTGCGATGCCGGGTGTCGAACGTTTGCCAATTGCGGGTGTGGTACGGGCGGCAGCTGAGGCCAAAGCCTTGGGGATTCCAGCCATCGCGCTGTTTCCTGTCATCGACCCGGCTGACAAGGCGGCCGACGGCAGCCATGCCCTCGATCCCAATAATCTGACCTGCCAAGCAGTGCGTGCCATCAAGGCTGAGACCGGTAATGATTTGGGCCTTATCTGTGACGTGGCCCTCGATCCTTACACCACGCACGGACATGACGGGCTGTTGCAAGACGGTCAGATTCTCAACGATGAAACTGTGGCCGTCCTCGCTCAGCAGGCAGTGCTCCTAGCGGAGGCAGGCTGCCATGTTGTCGCGCCTTCTGACATGATGGACGGCCGCGTCGCCGCTATTCGCGCGGCTCTTGATATGTCGGCATTCTGGCTTATGCCGCCAAGTATGCCTCGGCCTACTACGGACCCTTCCGCGATGCCCTCGGCAGCCATGCCGCCCTCGACATGGCCAAGGCACTCGGCGTGGCTGACAAGAAGACCTACCAGATGAACCCGGCCAATAGCGATGAAGCCCTTCGCGAGGTGGCCCTCGACCTTGATGAGGGAGCCGACATGGTGATGGTGAAGCCGGCCATGCCCTATCTCGATATCATCCACCGAGTGAAGGCGACCTTTGGCGTGCCGACGCTCGCCTATCAGGTCAGCGGTGAGTACGCGATGATTCAGGCTGCCGCTGCCAACGGCTGGATTGATGGTGAAAAAGCGGCTCTCGAGAGCCTGCTGGCGATCAAGCGCGCAGGTGCCGATGCGATTCTCACCTATTTTGCAGCCCGGGTCGCCCGCCTGCTGGCTGAAAGTGGTCCTTCTGCTGTGTCCTGATTGTGGGCGCGTGGTCGGACAAAATTCAGGTTGACCAGATTCGTCCCGTTTCGGGATGCTTTGATCTTGCTGTTGACCAGACTTTGTCGCCCCGATGAGGCGGAATTCACCGATACGAGGATCCCATGCACGTCGTTACCAACCGGTCTCTTCTCTCTTTCGTGCTGCTTCCAGCACTTGTCTTTGTCGTTTTACCCACAGTCGT
>RGBY01000504.1 GCA_009919445.1 Planctomycetia bacterium | reverse complement strand
GTTCTGCATTGGCTTGTGGAAACGCCTGGATGGCCCGGGCAGGAAAAGAGATCCCCTAAGAGTATCCCGCGAAGGAGAACCGATGGCAAAGCCCTCAGCCCAGGAACTACAGCAAGCCGCCCAGGCAGTCGATGTTGATGGCCATAATTATGAGCTAACCCTCGAAACCTCGGCTGGCCCAATCAGGCTGACGCTCGACCCAACCAAGGCTCCGGGGCACGTCCGAAACATGGTGGCCCTGGCTGAAAACGGGTTCTACGACGGCGGCTGCTTTCACCGGGTGATCAAGGGCTTCATGATTCAAGGAGGCTGCCCCGAGGGCAGTGGGCGAGGTGGCCCTGGCTACCAGATTGCCGCCGAATTCAATGACACCCCTCATGAACCAGGGGTGCTTTCGATGGCCCGCACGAGTGACCCCGACTCTGCCGGCAGCCAGTTTTTCATCTGCCTGGAAAAGGTCCCCCACCTCGACGGCCAATACACCGCCTTCGGCCGCACCGCTGACGAGGAAAGCCTCGCCGTCGTACAGGCAATTGGTGACGTTGCCACAGGCGCCGCCGATCGGCCGCAGCAAGAAGTGACCATCAAGAAAGTCACCGTCACGAAAACGCCGAAGGCATAGGCGTTCATAACGGCAACGGTGTGCCTAGTGCAGCCCGCACTCAGAAAGCCGCGAGCGGGAGCGAGCGGAAACGCTTCACCACCAACGCCATACCACGCTCAGGCGAGTTCCCCCGGTTACCACCGGGGGCTTGCCTGGTGCAGGCCATGCCAACAACGGCGGCAAAACAACTCACCCGCTGTGTCGTGGCTGCCTGCTTTTCCAGATGAGCCGAAGTCCGAAAAACGCCAGTGACAATCCTCCGGCGGCTGTGAGCAGGGCCTGCCCATTGGTAAAGACATTGAAATGGGCGAGCACACCCGGCGGAATCTGCAAATCGGACAGCCAGGCCCATCCAAATGAGCTTGGCTGTGGTTGCGGCACCGATGGCATTTGCTGGGGAAAGGCGGCCGCCGGCACTGAAGCCTGACGAGCAGGCGATCGCGGCACGGCGACTGCCGCAGGCAAAACCTGAGGCCGACGAGGGGCGGTTATTGGCTGCTGCTGTGCCGAGGCCGCTTGGGTCGCTGTCGCAAAAGCAGGCGACTGATCAACTGGCATGGCTGGTGGCGTAAACCCGTCAGACCCAACACTCGCCAGAAACGCCCGGACGCGACTGGCGCAACTGCCCACCGTGCGGCCTTCCCCCTCCCCAAACAGCACCCCTGCCAGGCGACCGTTTGCATCCAG
>RGBY01000503.1 GCA_009919445.1 Planctomycetia bacterium | reverse complement strand
CCGCTTCAGGTTGACCAGCCGCCGCAATCGCTCCAGCATTTCGGCTGGCATGCCGAGATCCTCAGCCGACTTGAATTTGGCCGGCGGTGTTTCGAGTTCGAGAGCGAACTGTTCTCCCGCTTTGGTCATTTTTGTCGCCAGGCGACAGCCACGCTGTTTGCCGTCGACCGTGATTGCGAATGATCCTTCCTGGGGCCGTCCTCGCTTTTTCGGCGAGAGCCCGGCCAGCCGCAGCAGCATCGTCAACAGTTCAGCACCATTTGCGGGATCGAGTGGCGGGGCGTCGACCCAGACCTCCGGCCGGCCGCCTTTTTTCGATCGCTTCGCTAGACCGCCCTCGCAAACCCGCACCGGCTGCTTGACACCATCAACTTCATGGCGGACATGCAACCCACCTGATGTGTCATCAAGCAGGATGGTTGGCACGCGAGCCACCACGCCCTCGGCCAGAATTTTCACGAGCTCCTTGCTCAGGGGATTCTCAGTGACTTTTTCAACTAGTAGCGTGTTTTCTTCGGGCACTTCACGGCAGGTAGCAACCAACTCGACCTCCGGCAGCTTCGCAACAACTTCCCCGGTATCGTTGAGCGCACGGGTCCTTGCAATGAAATAAACCACTAACGGCAGCAGCCAGTCAGCAGCCAGCACGCCCAAGCCGAGCCAAAGCCAGCCTGCCTCGAGGAAGGCATATTCGGTCCAGTTGAGCCCGACTGCCACGAGCAAAGCCACCATCAGAAAGGCATAGGGGAAGACGATTATCTTCTTCCATTTCTTGCTGCCCATTCCCTGTCGCCGGGCGTCCCCAACAATCCACCAACTTGTACCGGCCCAGAGCAGACTCACCACTCCCAGGATGACACCCCCCACGATCACGGTGTTGAGTTCAAGTTTAAGTTCGGCCTTGTCCTGGTCGTTCTCGGCAGCTTCGTCTCCCTGCTTGTCAGCTGCTGCGGCCGGCTTGGCCTGCGGAGCCTGCTGGGCAACCGCGGTCGCCGGGCTAAGGACCACCGCAACCGACCAAACGGCGACGCCCAGCCAACGGCTGAACTGCCTCCGTGAACCGGTTTTTCCAAGCACGCTCGTCACATTCCTCTCCCGCAGTATCTCCTCGGCCGGCCTTGAACGGCAGCCGTTCGCTTAGACGATTCCCTTCAGCGCCATCATCAGTTCTTCACGGTTTGGCGCGATCTCAAGGGCAGCCTGACGGTCGATCAGCTCTTTGTCGATGAGACTCTTGAGGCTCTGGGTGAAGTTCTGCATGCCATCCTTTCCGGACTTGCGAATATGGTCAGC
>RGBY01000502.1 GCA_009919445.1 Planctomycetia bacterium | reverse complement strand
GCCGTCGTACGCCCCGCTGATGGCCACGCTACCGCCACCGTTGGCCCAGAGATCAAGCCGTGGGCCGTCAAGCGTGAGCGCACCCATATCGATATTGCCAGAAGAGCCGCTTTGGCCGATCTCCACCCGACTGGCGTTGAAGCTGTCAAAGGCGGCCTGACTAAGAACGACATCGCCCTTTGTTCCCTTGTTCGCCCCCAACGCAAAATTCGTTCCTGCAGTCGCCGTGCTGAAGGTCAGGCAGCCCGCGGTCAGGCTATCGGGTGCTGAAGAGATGAGGAAATCATCGGCCTTAAAGTTGACCGTCTGACCAGCCGCCGACAGGGTGGTAAAGGCAGCGAGCGAGATCTCGTAGTTCTTCTCCACTGCGACGGTTTCTGAATCGGTCGCGGTCAGCGTTGCCCCCGTGCCGCCGCTACCGAGGCCGAGGTCACCGGCAGCAACGCTCAGCGTGCCGGCCGACAGATTGACGGCTCCGGTCAGTACGGTCTCGCCATCGGTACCGCCGTAGGTCGTGACCGTTGCCCCGTTGAGATCGAGGCCGTTAATCGTCAGGGTCGAGCCGTTCGACCCTACGTCTTGCCCGCCGGTCGTGGAAATTTTCGCTACAGTGTCGACCGCTGTGACGTTATTCAGGCTCAGCGGAGTGTTGGTCGTGGCAACACCACCGGCTACCCGAACCGCCTGAGCGGCACTGGCATTGAGGCCGCCTTCGAAAGACTGGAATTGAGCACCCGCTAACAACGACACGGTGCCGTTGTTGAGGAACTCACTCGCGCCGGTAACGGTGGTCTTATTGCTGTATGCCGATACCGTCACATCAAAGTCACCGGCACCAGTGCTCAGGCTTCCCAGCGTGATGCCACCATCGAGGGTGACCGCGCCTGTCTGGTTCGCATCGCCCACCGTCAGATTCTGGCCGGCACCGCTGACGCCCGCCGACGCGTTAATGGCACCGGCACCCGCGATCAAGGTCGTGTCTGTGGTCAGATTGACCTGGCCACCAAAGGTCTGGTCGCCCGTCGTCGTCACGTTCCCACCCAGCACCGTGTAGCTTGCATCAGTCGTCAGACTGGTAAGCGGCACTACACTGCCCACTGCACCGCCAAACGTGGTCGTGCCGCTGCTGTTGACCGACAGGCCACCCAGGCCCTCAGCACCATCCACCAGCCCGCCAAAGCTGACATCAGCACCCGCCTCCACCGTAGTGGCACCAATCAGGGTGGCATTCGCCGCGTAATTCTGCGCACCACTTGTCTGGATCGTGCCGTCGAGTGAGACGTCGCCGAGGCTCGTGAGGTT